>NZ_JBEOZN010000221.1:0-8450 GCF_040298085.1 Streptosporangium sp. NPDC001681
CGCCTTCCGGCACGGACCCGTCACAGGTGAGACGACCGGGACTCCCGCGGGAGTCCCGGTCTTCTCACCTGTGACGCGCGGCCGACGGCGCCCGGCCGTCGCGGTGGGCGCGGTCAGCGGAGGGAACCGGAGAGGGCGACCTCGTAGACGTGGACGAGTTCCTGGCTGATCCGCTCCCACGAGTAGCGGGACCGGGCGCGGTCGGCGCCGGCGAAGCCGAGCGCGGTGCGGCGGGTCGGGTCGGCGAGGAGTTCGCGGGTCAGGCGGGAGGTCTGCGCGGGACGGTCGGCGGGCACCAGCAGGCCGGTCACCCCGTCCACCACGGAGTCGAGGTGGGCGCCCACCGCCGAGGCGATGACGGGCACGCCGCAGGCCATGGCCTCCAGCACGACGACGCCGGCCGGAGCCTCCTGGGGCAGGGAGACGACCACGTCGGCGCTGCGCATCAGCTTGGCGACCGCGGAGTGCGGGATGTGCCCGAGAACGGTGATCCGATCGTCGACGCCGATCTCCTTGGCCAGCAGCATCATGCGGTGCGCGTCGGCGTCGTGCTCCAGGTCCGCGACCGCCGGGCCACCGGCGATGATCAGCTCGGCGTCGGGGATGCCCTCCAGGGCGCGGATCGCGGTGTGCACGCCCTTCTCCGCGGTGAGCGGCCCGACGTGCAGCAGGCGGGGGCGGGTACCGCGGGCGGAGGCCGGCCCCTGACGGCGGAACCGCTCGACGTCGACACCGCACGGGATGACCGAGATGCTGCGGCGCGGCACGCCCAGCCGGATCAGCGAGCTCTCCTCGTCGCCGCACCCGGCGATCACCGCGCTGGCCCGGCGCCCGATGGCCCGCTGCAGCCGCACACGCTTGGCGTCGCGGGGGTGCTCGCTGCTGAACGTCTGGGTGAACGGCACGTTCAGGCCGTTCGCACCGGCGATGGCGGCCAGCCCGCCGGTCCAGGAGTGCGCGTGGATGACGTCGGGGCGGTCCTGCCCCCAGCGGTGCATCAGCTGGTCGCCGAGGTCGGAAAGGTAGGGCAGCACGCTGTCTTCCGGAAGATCCTGCGCGGGCCCGGCGGTCAGGTGCTCAAGCGTGACGCCCTGCGACACGCGAACTTTGGGCTTGTCAAGGTCGGAGTTTCTCCGGGCGTAGATGGTGACCTTGTGTTCCCGGCCGAGTTCACGGGCAATGGCCATCAGGTGAGCGCGCTGGGAGGCGAGATCGGACTCGTCCCGGGTGGAGGAGAGAGCCTCGGAGGAGACGAATGCAATGTTCACGGCACACCTCTGGGAGGAGATAGGCATGGAAAGCCTGTTATTCCTTCAGGGGTGCCTGCGTCTTAGGCACACGTCTGCATTGCCCTAACCATACCCCGATCTCAGCCGGAGCCAAACCCGCGGGGGTCAATACCTCCTGCTCTGCCGTGACTCCTCGGCCCTGGCGCTCGGGACGTGCAGCTGGATCACACATCCATCCCGGTCGTTGTGGATGTCGAGGCGGTCGCACAGCTGCCGGGCGATCCACAGCCCGTCCCCCGGTCCCGGCGCCGGTCCCGGCGGGAGGAAACCGGCGACCGGGTCGGTGACGCGCCTGCCCCGGCGGTCGACATGGCAGGTGATCGCGCCCAGCCGCTCCCACAGCCGTACCGTCACGGGCGGCTCCAGCAGGGTGGCCACCTCGTGGGCGGCGACCGAGAGCAGGGTCGCGCGGTCGTGACTCAGTCCCATGCAGGAGGCCTGGCCGGTGACGAACGCCCGCAGGGCATGGAGCGTCTCCACGTGCGCGCCGGCCGAGCCTTCCTGCGGTTCGAGAGGCGGGACGGAGTCGCACTCGCCGATGAAACCCACCGGATCGGTGTACTCGGGGCAGGACACCATCGAGACGCCGTCCTCGGAGAGGGTGGGATGGGTGCGCCTCGCGGCGGCGACCACCGCCTGACCCGCGGTCCTGGTGTCGTACGGGCAGATCATCCAGACGTTGGTGCCTTTCAGCAGCAGGTTCAGGCCCGACTCCATGCGCTGCCAGGCCCGCACGTCGGCGGGCGCCCGGCCGGCCCACACCGGCTCGGCGAGGATCCGCACGTGACCCCCGCGCGGGGCCTCGGGCCCGCGCCGCTGCCAGTAGCGGTGGAAGGCCGTGGCGCGCTCCACGGTCCGGCGCCCCAGGAACGCGCTCTCCGCGTAGTCGACCAGGCGGCCCTCCCTGCCCAGGGCAACCGCCAGCAGCTCCAGATTGGCCGAGGTGGTCGTGACCATCACCGGATCGCCCTTGGCCAGCCCGTCCCGGACGAACGGCAGCGCGATCTCCAGGAAACGCCGGTCGGAGCCGTAGACCGCGGCCTGGTGGATGGAGGTCATGGAAGATCGTCGTGGTCGCGGGAGCGGCGGGGGCGCCCGTCGGGCCCACTCCAACCGGCAGGGGACCGACGCGTCGAGGGGGAGCCGCTCGGTCTCGGAGCCGGCCCGCTCCAACCGGCAGGGGACCGACCCTGAAATGATCTCATTCTCCGCCCCACCTGGCCGGACACGGGCGCCGCCGGGTGCGGTCCCTCGTCGCTCGGTGAGACCGGCAGGCCACGCCGAGTTAGCCAAGTTATACGACACGCAGGGCGAGTATCACGATCTCATCCCAAACTCTCCCGCCGGAGAACGCGTGCCGGTCCTCCTCCACCGTCTTGACGATCTCGGCGGGGGAGCGCGTCACGCAGCGTGCCAGCACGTCGGCCAGCCTGGTCTCGCCGTAGGACTCACCGAGCTCGTTCTGCGAGGCGACCAGGCCGTCGGAGTAGAAGACCAGGGTCTGGCCGGAGGCCGGCGTGAGCTCCTCGGTGAACATCTCGGCCTCAGCGGCGATGCCCAGCGGCACGCCGCCCCCCGCGGTGAACCGCACCCCGCCGTCGGGCTGCAGCAGCGCGGCGGGGTGGTGTCCCGCGCTGGCCAGCCTGATCTTGCGCGCCCGGATGAAGCCGGTCACGGCCATCACGAACATGCCGTTGTGCTGGGCGGTCAGGGCCTGGTTCAGCTTGCGCATCACCTCACCGGGGTCGGATTCCCAGACGCTGAGCACGCGCAGCCCGTTGCGGACCATGGCGCTGACCGACGCGGCCTCCTCGCCCTTGCCCGCGGCGCCTCCGAGGGCGAAACCCCACCCGTCATGTGTGCGGAAGACGTCGTAGAACTCGGCGCCGACCGGGCTGGAGCCCGCGTTGTAGATGGCGGCGGCCTCGAATCCGGGGATGTCCGGCAGGCTCCGGGGCACCACGCTGGTGCGCAGCGCGTCGGCGGCCCGCGAGCGGGTCTGGAAGCTGCGCCGGGCGCGCAGTGCGAGCCCCAGATGGACGCCGATCTCCTCCATCAACCCCAGATCGGCCAGCGAGAACGGTTCACGGTCGCGCAGGCGCACCAGGGTCAGGGAGCCCAGTACGTCGTCCTCGCCGCCGATCGGCACGATCAGCACCGAGGCGGCACCCATCACCCGCAGCAGGGGCGGCCCGCCGGGGACGTCGCCGAGCAGCCCCTCGTCCTCCAGCATCTCGTGCACCACGCCCGAGCCGCCGGTCAGCACGTGCGCGATGGCCGGTGCGGCCTGCGGGTTCAGCTGTTCGGCGAGGCGGACCAGCTGGGTCACCGGCTTGTCGCTCGGGCCGAGCACGCAGGCGCGGGCGGGGACGCCGTCGCGGATCACGTCGGCGATCACCCAGTCGGCCGACTCCGAGGCCAGCAGCCGCGCGGCCCTGGTGACGGTCACCGGCTGGCGCAGGCTCTCCTCGTCGAGCAACAGGCGGGTCATCCTGGCCAGCAGTTCCTGCCGGCGTGCCGCGGCCATGACCAGGGTGGCGTCCGACCGGTCGGCGGGGCCGTGGGGCGGCCCCGCCACCTGCGCCTCCAGCGGCAGGATCATGACCGCGACCATCTCCTGCGGCTCGCCCGGCATCGTCAGCCGGGTGACGGCCAGCTGCACCGTGTGCGCGCGGCCCTGGTGGGCCAGCCGCGTCTGGAACGTCGCGGTCTGACCGCCCTGCTGGACCGCCGTCAGGTGCGAGCGGAACGCCGCCCGACGGGAGACGTCGACGAACAGCGGGAACGAGCGGCCGATCAGATACCCCGCCGGGCTGCCGAGCATCCGGGAGGTCTCGGCGCTGATCCGCCGGACCACACCCGAGGCGTCCAGCACCACCAGCGGGACGGGGAAGGTGCGGAAAACCTGCCGCAGTAGCTTGAGCTCCCGCTGCGATCCGTTCTCCCGCTGGCCCGACCGCCTGGGCGCCTTGCGCAGCTCGCGCACGGAGGTCTCCAGCAGTTCGCGGGCGGTGTCGAGCTCCGCCAGCGCCGCGTCAAGTGTGGACCGGGGGTCGGCGGGGTAGGCGGACTTCGCCTCGCGCAGGGAGGAGACCCTGGCGCTCAGCGCGCTCAGCGCCTGCTCCAGGCTCTGCAGGCCAATGGCGTCGGTCAATGCTCGTCCTCGTCAGGGGCCGGAGTGGGCTGGTCCCGTCGTAGACGGTACGCCACCCCGATAGGTCGAATCGATCCGTGGTCGGATAGTGGTTAAGTTAGTGACACAGGGAGGGGAGCCGCGAGATGGACATGGTCACTCCCGTTCTGGCCCGGGATCTGGCGGTCCTCGGCAGGGTCAGCGAGGAGACGTCGAGCGAGAGCGTGCTACGCGGGCTCACAGCCACCCTCGCAGGCGGTGTGCCCGGTTGCGCGGGCGGGTCCGCCGAACTCTGGCGCCAGGAACGCATGGTCGTCTCAGCCTCTCACAGCGAGCTCATCGTGCTCCTCGACGGCGAGGAGGAACTCGGTGAGGGGCCTTCGACCGAGGCCCGCGCCACCGGACGCCACGTGGTCGTCCAGGACGTCCTGCGCGAGTCCCGCTGGCCGGCGTACGCCGGTATGGCGGTCCGCTGCGGCGTCCGCTCGGTTCTGGTGATGCCGATCACCATCGAGCACGCCGTCCTGGTCCTCGGCCTGTACGGCGTGCGTCCCGGCGTCTTCGCCGCCAGGAACGTCCCACCGCTGGCCGACATGCTCGCCGAGCAGGCAGGGGTGGCGCTCGCCAACCTGTGGGACTACGACGAGGTCCGTACCGACGCCGCCCAGATGCAGGAGGCCCTGGCGGGCCGGGCGATCATCGACCAGGCCAAGGGCATCATCATGAAGTCCAGCGGCTGCTCGGCCGAGGCCGCCTTCGACGAGCTGCGCCGTATCTCCCAGCACCACCAGGTGAAGGTCGCGGACCTGGCCAGGCTGCTGGTCGACGAGCACCAGCGCAACCAGGGCGAGAAAACCGGCTGAGCGGGCGTCCACCGGCGCCGTGTCGAGGGCGGTGAGCCGTAGTGGTGATCGGGTCTGGTGCCCACGGGACAGAGGAAAGGGAAGCCGATGATCCATCGACGGAGTGGGGGAGCGGGTGGCTGACCTGCTGCGTGTCTCTGTCGCCGAACTGGCGGACGGCGCCGCCGACGGCCCGTTGCTCGACATGTCCAAAGGGGTGTGCGAGCCGATCGTGGGGGTGGAACTGGACGGCGGCGCCGACGCGGCGACGCTGGACCGGGCGCTGACGCGGGCACGCGCCTGCGACCGGCTGCTGATCGGGATCACCGGGAAGCCGTTGCCCGCACAGGCGGTGGGTCTGGCGCAGGCGCTGGATCTGACCCTTGTCGGGACGGCTGGGCCGACCGGACGCGAGTGCGTCGCCGTTCCCGACCCCGAGGAGCGGCTCACGGCCGTGCACAGCGCGGCGCTGCGCAATCCGCAGACCTCCGTTGTCTTCGGCGCCGTCCTTAGGATGACGGAGGCACTGGAGGTCAGCACCGCGCTGGACGTCGAATCCCTGGCCTACTCGACCCTGCTCGGCGGCCCCGAGTTCCGCCGCTGGCTTGATGGCCGCCGCCGCCGGCCGGTGCCCGTGGCGGTGGCACCACCGGTGCTGATCGACCGGGCCGGCGACCGCCTGCTGATCACGTTGAACAGGCCGGAGCGGCGGAACGCCTACGGACGGGAGGTCCGTGACGCCCTGGTCGAGGCCATGCGCCTCGCGGTGCTCGACGACACCGTTACCCGGGTAGTGATCGACGGTGCCGGGCCGTCCTTCTGCTCCGGGGGCGACCTCGACGAGTTCGGCACCACTCCTGATCTCACCACCGCGCATCTGGTGCGCACCCGCGGCGGCGCGGGAAGGCTCGTTCACGAGCTCGCGGACCGGGTCGAGGTGCGCGTGCACGGTAGCTGCGTCGGAGCCGGGATCGAGTTGCCCGCCTTCGCCGGAACCGTGATCGCCGACCCCGGGGCCACCTTCCGCCTGCCGGAAATCGGCATGGGGCTGATCCCCGGCGCGGGCGGCACGGTCAGCATCCCCCGGCGTGTCGGCCGCTGGCGCACCCTCTACCTCGCCATGACCGGTGAGCCCATCGACGCGGCGACCGCCCTGTCGTGGGGGCTGGTCGACGAGGTGATGCCGTCAGGGTGATCAGACGGGTCGCCCGGCCCACCGGATGCCCCGTGAGGCGGAGGAGGGGCTCATGACGGAGTCATGGGCGACGCCGCCGCCGGGCGGCCGCGGTAGGCGTGAGGACCCATGGAAAACGCCTCAGCCGAAGGCGGTGATCGCGTCGTCGATCGTGTCGTAGAGGGGCAGCCGCTGGGCCAGACCGGTGATCCACATCACTTTGGTCTTGGCGTACTCCACTCCGATGAGCGCGAACTTGGCGCCGGCGGTGGTGCTGACCTGCCAGTGGTGGACGATCAGCCCCAACGCCCGCGAGTCCATGAAGGTCACGCCGCCCAGATCCAGTGCCATGTCCAGGCCGTGCTCGCTCGTCTGTGCCGCCAGGTAGTCGGCGAACTGGTCCCTTGTCGTCGCGTCCAGCAGGCCCGTCACCCGGATCACGTTGATCCCACTGACGAGCGCCGACGTGAGAGTCAGGGCTGCAGATCTCTCACCGTTCTCCGACACCGTCACTCAGCGCCTCCTCGCACCATTCGATTAGCAACCTTACTGTTACCTGCGGGCGAGTAATACTCCAGGATTCAGGGGAATGGTGGAACCAGAGGTCCAGCAGAGGGCCTCGCCTCGAAAATCAGTCGAGGCGATGCCGTCTGCCCGGACGTTGCTCCGTGGTCGGCTCGCCCGACAGTAATACCAGGGAGCAGCAATGTCTGTTCAGGCACTCGACATCACCGACATGACCGCTGAGGACCTCCTCGCCGAGATGTCCCTGCCCGAGGTCTCCGACCACCGAGCCGAGCGCCTGCGTGAGCGCATCGTCGAGATGCACCGCCACCTCGCCATGGAGATCGCCCGCCGCTACCGTTACCGCGGCGAGCCGATGGAGGATCTTCTGCAGGCCGCGTACGTGGGGCTGATGAAGGCCATCAACGGCTTCGACCCGACCCTCGGGCACCCCTTCCGCGGCTACGCCGTGGTCACCATGACCGGTGAGGTCAAGCGCCACTTCCGCGACCGCACCTGGGCCATTCGCGTCCCCCGCGTCTACCAGGAGCGCAGGGCCGAACTGAACCGCCTGGTAGCCGACCTCAGCCAGGAGTTCGGCCGTGCCCCCACGGTCGCCGAGCTGGCTGTGAGGATGCACATCTCCGAAGAGGACGTGTTGCTCACCCTCGACGCCTCCGCCGCCTACAGCGCGCTCTCGCTGGACGCCCCCCTCGGCGCCGACGACGACGCGGCGGCGCTTGGCGACGTCATCCCCGAGGAGGACGACGCGCTGGGCACCCTCGTGGACCGCGAGGCGATCAAGCCGTTGATCGACAAGCTGCCGACGCGCGAGAAGAACATCCTGCTGCTGCGCTTCTTCGGAAACATGACCCAGGCCGAGATCGCCGCGGAATTCGGGATCTCCCAAATGCACGTCTCCCGTATCCTGCGAAAGGTGCTCGACCAGCTCCGTGCGGAACTTGTCGCCGAATGCTGAATACACACTCTGTTACCGGGCACCTCAGTCGGCGACAACGGACGTGGCGTAAGGTGCCTTTGAACGAATCCCGGATGCTGAGGACGACAGCGGACCGGGACAGGGGAGGCGGATCTCGGGTGAACGAGGACGGTGTTCGTCCGGCTCGCTTCACGGCGAGCGGCGCCCGTTCCAGGATTTCTCCCGCGGGGACCGCGGTGGCCGAACTCGCCTTCTGCCTTCCCGATCTTCCCGACGTGCGCGACTTCGCCGCCGCCCAGGCCGTGCGGAGCGGCATGTCACAGGACGGACTCGCCGATTTTCTGGTGGCGCTGAACGAGGTGGCCACCAACGCGGTCACCCACGGCCACACCAGCGCCAAGGCCATGCTGCGGATGTGGACCGTCGGCCGGACCCTCGTCGTGGAGATCCACGACGAGGGTCAGTGGGACCCCGGCGACTCCCCCGGATCAGGCCGGACGGCGCGCGGTGCGGGTGCCGCGCGTCGGCGGCAAAGGGCCGTGCGAAGCCCGGGTCCTCGACCGGTAAC
>NZ_JBEOZN010000222.1:0-8440 GCF_040298085.1 Streptosporangium sp. NPDC001681
TATACCGTTAATCACTTTTGGTTGTGGGCGTGCCCGTTCCCCTTGGTGGGGGCCCGTCGTCCGTTAGAGGGGTCGGGGAGGCCATGGCTGCGGGTACGGAGGTCGTGGCTGTGGGTACGGAGGCCGCCACGGGACCGGGTATGAGTTCGGGTACGGAGGCCGCCAGCCCGGGTACGGGGGCCGCCAGCCCGGATACGGCGGGTGCCAGCCCGGGTACGGCGGGACCGGGTATGAGTTCGGGTACGGAGGCCGCCAGCCTGGGTATGGGGGCCGCCAGCCCGGATACGGCGGGTGCCAGCCCGGGTAGTACGGCTGGCCGACGGTGCCGGAGATGGGCACGCAGTCGTACTGCGGGCACGGCGTGGTGAAGCACTGCTTGGGAGAGGGCACGCAGACGCGGCCGGGGCCGCAGTTGACCGCCGCGCACGGCGATCCCGGGTCGCACTTCCCCGCCTTCTGCGCGGCCGGCGCGGCGGCGATGGCCGCCTGTGCGGCCGGAGCGGCGGACGCCCCGTCCGCCCAGGCCGTGGTCGTGGCGGCTGGTGATCCGGTCGCCGTGACCAGGGCCAGCGCCAGGATTAGTTTTCGAAGCATTTTTCCCCCAGATGTCATGATCGGTTCTGCCTCTCTGGCGATGCTCGCACCGGCCATTCCTGCTTAGGGCAAAGCGACCATCAGAAAGTCGGCTGGCTTGCGGAGGATTAGGTATTGCTTCTGGAGGACCGGCATTTTCGCCGGAAATATCATGTCAATTCGGGCGACCCAACTGCCGAGTGTGACACTTAAATCAGCTTATGGCGTGATACTCAAATCAGCCCATAGGTAACGCATAGCATAAAAGGCCACTTCAATCACTGGTGTCGTCTATATGCCGATTCGGAAGGGCAGTAGGCAGACGAGCACATCCGTGTGCTCCCGTAGCGTGACCATCAGGAAAAGGTCACGCTGGTTGTGCAGGGCCCGGTGGCGGAAGTGCCGCGGTTCGACGGTGGGAATGAGCACGGCGACCCATTTTCCATCGTCGGCGACCTGCCGGATGTAGTCGAGAACGGGACGGACCACGGTGTGCTGCGGGCTGCCGAGGATCTCAAGACGGACCCCCGGGTCCCACAGGTTCCACCGCGTCCGCAGGTCGTCCACCCCCTCCTCGGTGAAACGCACCGCGACGACCACCACCTCGCCACCGAGGGCCAGGCCCGCGCTGACGGCCCGTTCCGTCTTGGTGGTGATGTCCGAGACCGGGATGATGATCACTTTCCCGGTCTCGGCGACCGCCGCGGGCCGGGTGGGTTTGGCAGGTGTCCGCCCGAGCCCGAGCTGCTTTTCGACCGCGGTGTAGTAGCGCTCGACGCGGGCGAACAGCAGCATGAGCAGCGGGATGGCGATGACGACCACCCAGGCGCCCTCCAGGAACTTGGTGGTGAGCAGCACCAGGGTGGCGACGGCGGTCAGCAGGGCACCGGTGCCGTTGAGCAGCGTCCTGCCGAGCCGGCGGGGCGGGCGCAGGGTCGTCCAGTGCCTGACCAGGCCGACCTGGCTGATCGTGAAGCCGATGAACACCCCGATGGCGAACATCGGGATCAGCCTGTGGGTCCGCGCGTCCACCGCGATCAGTATCACGGCGGCCGCCACCGCCACGGCCACGACGCCGTACCTGTGGACGGGACGCTCGGTGCGCAGCGCGAACAGGTGGGGCAGGCGGTTGTCGCGGGCCAGCAGGCTCAGCAGGACCGGCAGGCCGCCGAAGCTGGTGTTGGCGGCCAGTGCCAGGGCGAGCATGACCACGAGGTTGGTCGCGTAGTACGCCCAGCTCGTGCCGTAGGCGCCGGCGGTCAGCTGGGCGAGGACGGTGACGTCCTGCCGGGGCTGTACCCGGTCGCGGTGGATGAGCAGCGCCAGTCCGATCAGCATCACCCCGAGCAGCGCGCCGAGCAGCAGTTCGGTCCGTTGTGCCCGCGCGACCCGCGGCTCGCGGAACATGGGCACGCCGTTGGCGATGGCCTCGACGCCGGTCAGCGCGGAGCACCCGGAGGAGAACGCCTTGAGGATCAGCAGCACTCCCAGCGCGTCGGTCACCGGGACGTGCATGGGCGTCCCCACCACGGCCGCCGGATGGGAGCGGGCCAGCCCCAGCACCACGACGCCGAGGATGCTGACCACGAACAGCGCGGTGGGCAGCATCAGCACCCGCGCGCTGTCGGCGATGCCGTACAGGTTCACCACGGTCAGCAGGGCCAGTCCCAGCAGGCAGATCGCCAGGAGATGCGGGGCCAGGGCGGGGAAGGCCGAGGCGAGGCTGGCGGCACCGGCCGCGAGGCTGACCGCCACGGTGAGCACGTAGTCGACGATGAGCGCCGCGGCGGCCAGCAGGCTCACCCGTTCGCCGAGATCGTTCTTGGCCACCGCGTAGGAGCCGCCGCCGTTCGGATACGCGGCGATCACCTGGCAGTAGGAGATCACCAGCACGGTGAGCAGCCCGACGATGGCCAGGGTGATCGGCAGCGTGTAACCGATCGCGGCGCCACCGGCGGCGGCCAGGATGAGCGCGATCGCCTCCGGTCCGTAGGCGACCGAGCTGAGAGCGTCGAGCGACAACGCGGCCAGCCCCTGCAGGCTGGTCAGATGATGTCTTTCGCCCTCACCGTGGCGCAGCTGGGGCCTGACGCGCCAGCTGACGTGCACAGGGCGGTCCGATCGGCGGTGAGGGGTCATGGCGGCGACTCGTCATGGTGACCGCCGGGCTCACCCCTCGGCAAAGCCCACGTCCGAGCCGACGCGCTGCTCCTCCTCGGTCGCTCGCATCCGGAACAGCTTGTCGACCACTTTCCCGATGATGAACGTGACGATGAAGCTGTACAGACCGACGGCCAGGACACCGACCACCTGCTTGCCCAGCAGCGCGATCGAACCGCCGTAGAAGAGGCCGGGGGTTCCGACGAGCTCGCCGGTGGCGAAGAACCCGAGCAGCAGGATGCCGGTGATGCCGCCGGCCCCGTGGAAGCCGGTCACGTCCAGCGTGTCGTCGTAGCCGAGGACCAGCTTCATCTCGACCGCGTACGTACACACGATGGCGGCGACGATGCCGACGACGAGCGCGCCCTCGACGTTGACGAACGCGCAGGACGGGGTGATGGCCACCAGTCCGGCCAGGACGCCGTTGGCCGAGCCCATCCTGGTCAGGTGCCGGAAGCGGATCCACTCCACCAGCCGCCAGGTCAGCATCCCCGCGCAGCCCGCGATCATCGTGCTGAGAAACGCCCTGGCGGCCAGCGGGCCGTCGGTCAGCGCGGAGCCCGCGTTGAAACCGAACCAGCCGAACCAGAGCAGGGCCAGGCCGAGCAGGACCAGGGGGATGTTGGCGGGCTGCGGGGCGTCCTTGCGCCGGAAGGCGACACCCGGCCCGAGCACCAGCGCGAGTGCCAGCCCGGAGATGCCCGAGTTCAGCTCGACGACCAGCCCGCCGGCGAAGTCCAGCACGCCCCATTGCTTGAGCCAGCCGGTGTTGGAGAACACCCAGTGGGCGACCGGCGCGTAGACCAGGGTCATCCACAGGACGCCGAAGAGCATCCAGGGGCCGAACCGGGCCCGTCCCGCGATCGAGCCGCTGATCAGCGCGACCGTGATGATGGCGAAGGTCAGCTGGAACAGTGCGAAGACGTACGTGGGGATCTGCTGGTACAGCGTCTCGGGGGTGATGTTCGCGAACCGGAAATCGCTCCAGCCGATGAGCCCGGCGCCACCGAGGTCCCTCCCGAAGGCCAGCCCGTATCCGTAGGCGAACCAGATGATGGTCACCAGGCTGATCGAGATGAAACTCATGTAAAGCGTTGTCAGCAGATTCTTGGAACGGACCATGCCGCCATAAAAGAAGGCCAGCCCCGGAGTCATCAGCAGCACCATCGCGGTGCTGGTCAGCATCCAGGCCGAATCACCGGTGTTCAGCCCGCTTGATATCCAGCTGCTCATTCCGACTGACATTATGGGCCCCTTCGTCTTGTTTTGCTCCTTCGGCTCTTTTCGCGCCTGCCGACAGAGATGCCCTAGCTCACATGGTTGGCGTCTAAGTCGGGAGTCAACCTCAGCACCTTTGATATTTGACCGAATGCTGGCCTTGGTTGATTTTTGCCGGTTCGGCACATGGAAAGTAGTGCTGTGTGCCCACATTGTGGATTCACCTTTGATGGCCGTCCATGGGACGGATGCGCGTCAGTGGCGGGAAGGGCGACGTTTATGACATCGGCGTTTCCGCCGTCGGGCTCACCCGGAGGTGAGCATCCTGCCGGGGGGCGCCGCGCGCTGGAGTACCTGTTGACGATCCCCCGGGGGGTCGCGCAGGTCGATCTCCAGCCCAACCAGTGGACGGGCCTGATCTTCATCGTCGCGTTGTTCGTCGGCGGCTGGCGGTTCGGCGTCTTCGGCCTGCTGGGCACGCTCGTCGCCACGGCCACCGCGTACCTGTTCGGCGTCACCTGGGACCGGGTCTCGGTGGGGCTGGAGGGGTTCTGCGGCACGCTCATCGGTGTCAGCCTGGTGCTCTACCTGGAAGCCCGGTGGATGACCGTGCTCCTGGTCGTCGCCGGGGCGATCGCCGGGAGCGTGCTCACCTCGGCGCTGAACGTGCTGCTCACCCCGTACAACCTGCCGACCTTCACCGCGCCCTTCTGCGTGGTCACCAGCGTGATGGTGATCGGCGGGCCGTCCTTCAGCCGGATCTGGGCGGAGCACGCGCGCTCGGCCCCGCCGTCGGCCACCGCTCCGGGCACCGCGATGAGCTGGCACGACTTCTGGCGGGGCACGCTCAGCGGCATCGGCCAGGTGTTCTTCCAGAACCAGTGGTACGTCGGCCTGATCTTCCTGATCGGGCTGTTCGTGGCCGGCTGGGTGACCGGGCTGGTGGCGCTCCTGTCCAGCCTGGTCGGCCTGCTCACCGGCTGGGCGCTGGGCGCGCAGGCCGCCGATCTCGGGGCCGGCCTGTACGGCTACAACGCCGTGCTGGCCGGGCTCGCGCTGTGGGGCACGTTCATGCTGGTGAACCGGGTGAGCGCGGTCTACGCGGTGATCGGCGTGGTGTCCGCGGCGGCGCTGACCGCCGGTATCGGCAACCTGTTCGCCGTTACCGGCGGCCACACCCTCACCTGGCCGTTCGTCCTGGTGACCTGGGTGTTCCTGGCGGCCATCCCGATGTTCACGAAAATCCAGCGCGCCGGATAGCCGTGCGGAGAAAGGACCCCGATGAATCTCACACCACGCGAGATGGACAAGCTGCTCATTTTCCTCGTCGCCCAGATGGCCGAGCAGCGCCGCAGGCGCGGGCTGAAGCTGAACTACGGCGAGACGGTGGCGCTGATCAGCTCGGCGATCGTGGAGGCGGCACGGGACGGCAAGACGGTCGCCGAGTGCATGGAACTGGGCAAGCAGGTGGTCGGGCCCAACGACGTGCTGCCGGGCGTACGCGGGATGCTGAAGCTGATACAGGTCGAGGCCGTCTTCGACGACGGCACCAAGCTGGTCTCCTGTCACGATCCCGTCGGCGGGAAGTGATGCCCGGGGAACGCGCGCTCCTGCGGCTCGGCGGACCGTCGTCCGCGGCGGCCGGACATCGCCACGACCACGACGATGACCACGACCATCACCACGGCTTCCGGGCGGTGGCGAACCTGAGGGGGGCGACATCCCATGTCGGATGACGACGTCTACATCTACGGCGAGGGACAGATCGAGCTGAACGCCGGTCAGCCCAGGGTGAAGCTGACCGTGCACAACACCGGTGACCGGGCCGTTCAGGTGGGCTCGCACTTCCATTTCTTCGAGGCCAACCGCGCGCTGAGGTTCGACCGCGACAAGGCGTTCGGCAAGCGCCTTGACATTCCGGCCGGCACCGCCGTCCGGTTCGAACCCGGAGACACCAAGGAAGTAAAGCTGGTCGAGTACGGCGGGGGCCTGCGGATCGTCGGCTTCGGTGGACTGCTCAACGGAAGCGTTCGCTCGCCCGAGGCGCATCGCAAGGCGCTGAAAAGAATGCGCGAACGCGGTTATCTCGACGAGCCGGGCGGGTCCGCGGCGGCTTCGTCAAAGAAGAACGGCTCCTCAGGCTCCGCGAAGAAGGGCTGAATCCCGATGACCACGATCAGTCGTAAGCAGTACGCGACCATGTACGGCCCCACGGTGGGGGACCGGATCCGCCTCGGGGACACCAACCTCGTCGTCGAGGTGGAGAAGGACCACACCGAGGGGCACTACGGGGACGAGGTGCAGTACGGGGGCGGCAAGACGGCCCGCGACGGGATGTCGGCCGATCCCGCCTCGCGGAACGCCACGGTCGCCCTGGACGTGGTGATCACCAACGCGGTGATCATCGACCCGGTCCTGGGCATCGTCAAGGGCGACATCGGTATCAAGGACGGCAAGATCGTCGGGATCGGCAAGGCGGGCAACCCGCACACCCAGAACGGGGTCGACCGGAGGCTCATCCTGGGGGTGGGCACCGAGGTGATCTCCGGCGAGAACCTCATCGCCACCGCCGGCGCGATCGACACCCACGTCCACTTCATCTCCCCGCAGCAGGCGCAGAACGCGCTGAGCAACGGGATCACCACCCTGGTCGGCGGGGGAACCGGTCCCGCCGACGGCACCCGTGGCACCACCTGCACCCCGGGACCGTGGAACATCGCCCGCATCCTGCAGGCGTACGAGGCCATTCCGATCAACATCGGGGTGTACGGAAAGGGGAACAGCAGCCTGCCGGCCTCTCTGGAGGAGCAGATCAGGGCGGGCGCCTGCGGGCTGAAGGTGCACGAGGACTGGGGAACCACGCCCGCCGTCATCGACTGCTCGCTGTCCGTCGCCGACGAGTACGACATCCAGATAACCATCCACACCGACACGCTGAACGAGGCCGGGTTCGTCGAGGACACCATCAGCGCGATCAACGGCCGCGCGATCCACACGTACCACTCCGAGGGCGCGGGCGGCGGGCACGCCCCCGACATCCTGCGGGTGACCGGGGAGCCCAACGTGCTGCCGGCCTCCACGAACCCGACGCTGCCCTACACCGCCAACTCGGTGGACGAGTTGCTGGACATGACGATGGTCTGCCACCACCTCAGCTACGACGTCCCTGAGGACGTGGCGTTCGCGGAGAGCCGGGTGCGCGCCGAGACCATCTCCGCCGAGACCGTCCTGCACGACCTGGGCATCATCAGCATGATCGGGTCGGACTCGCAGGCGATGGGCCGGGTGGGCGAGTCGTTCACCCGCACGTTCCAGATCGCCCACCACTGCAAGGACAAGCGGGGGGCGCTGCCGGAGGACTCCGCGCGCAACGACAACTTCCGGGTGCTGCGCTACCTGGCCAAGCTGACCATCAACCCGGCCCGCACCTGCGGGATGGCCGACACGATCGGCTCGCTGGAGGACGGGAAGCTGGCCGACATCGTGCTCTGGCAGGTGCACTCCTTCGCGGCCAAGCCCTACCTGATCGTCAAGGGCGGCATGATCAGCTGGGCCCAGATGGGCGACCCGAACGCGTCCTTGCCGACGCCGCAGCCGGTCTACTACCGGCCGACGTTCGGAGCCTTCGGCGCCGCGCTGAAGGAGACCTGCGTCACCTTCATGTCGCAGGCCGGGATCGACGCGGGCGTGCCCGAGCGGCTCGGCCTGGGCCGGACCATCCGGGGCGTACGCCAGTGCCGGACCGTCGACAAGCGCCACATGCTGCGCAACTCGACGCTGGCCGACATCATGGTCGATCCGGAGACCTACAAGGTCTCGGTGAACGGCAAGCCGGTCAGCATCGAACCGGCCGCCAAGCTGCCGCTGAACCGGCTCTACTTCATTTGATGAGCCTGACCGAGCTGGGCCCGCTGCTCGCCCAGTTGCAGCTCACCGACTCCGGCTTCCCGAGCGGGCTGTACACGCTCTCGCACGGGCTGGAGGGGTACGTCCAGCTCGGGGCGACCGGATCGGCGGACCTGCGTGGCCTGCTGACCGACCTGCTGTACAACTCGGTGGGGCCGGGGGACGCGACGGCCCTGGTGCTGGCGCACCGTGCCGCCGGAGCGGGCGACTGGGATCGGCTGGTCGAGGTCGACCAGCGGCTGCACGCGATCAAACTCAACCGTGAGCAGCGCTCCGCCTCGGTCAGGACCGGCCGGCAGGTCCTCGACACGGCGGTGTGGGCGTTCGCCTCGCCGGAGGCGGCCCGGCTGGCGGCCCTGGTGGCGGAGAGGGCCGCGCCGGGCAACCACGCGGTCGTGGTCGGCGTGATCCACGCGGGCATGGGCGTGCCCGTCGCGCACGCGGTGGCCGGTGACCTGTACGCCTTCGCCGCGGGCTGGACGGCGGCGGCGGTGCGGCGCTCGGCCTCCTCCAGCCAGGAACGGCGGGCGGCCAGGGCCTCCTCGGTGTCCTTGACGTCCTTGTCCCTGCCCGCGTCCCTGGC
>NZ_JBEOZN010000223.1:0-8412 GCF_040298085.1 Streptosporangium sp. NPDC001681
CGCTCGCCGCGCCCGCGGCGCGCCCGGGGGTGGCGGTGCCCCCCCGCGCGGGGGGGGGGGGCGCCCCCCCCCCCCCCCCGGCGGGGGCGGCGGTCGCCGGGCCCCGGAGCGCGGGGACGGTCCGCCGTTACGCACCGCCGGGGTTCGACCCACTGATCGAGGCCTTCCTTAACGGAAGAGACTATTGGTCAAAATCGCCCGATTTTTCCGCTTAAGAAGGTATGAGTACCACTACAGCGGGCACGCGATCCTCAACCTGAGCTGCCAGTATCTGAGCCGTTCTCACTCCCAATTGGATCGCCATGCCTGTTAAGAGCAACGTTATTCCGATCATCAACTGGTCTCGCCGCTCCTCCTGCCTCAGCGAGGATCCCGAACTCTTCTTTCCGGTGTCCTACGAGGGGCCGGGTCGTGAACAGTACGAGCGTGCCAGAGCCGTGTGCCGCCGCTGCCCGGTGCGCGGGCGCTGCCTGGAGTACGCGTTGAACACCCAGCAGATGGACGGTGTGTGGGGAGGCACCACCCCCGACGAGCGCAGGGCCACCATGACCAGGGCGAGGCGTCAGGTCAGGTAGCGGTGCCCCGGAGCCGGCCGGCCGTCCAGATCTCGCCCTGCCCGTCCTGTCCGCCGGGCTCGCCCGCCTCTTCGACGAGCGCGCGGAACCTGGCGGCGTTGCGCTGGGCGTTGTCCCGGCAGCAGTTGTTGAAGAGCACGTGGGTGACCTCGGCGCGCGCGGCGAGTTCTCTGATCCTGACCGCCCAGTGCTCGAGTTCCGCCTCCGAGTACAGGTAGGCGAAGCGCTCGTCGACGCTCTTGCCGGCCCACCCGTCGGAGTGCCCGTGCAGCCGCACCACGGCGAGGCCGGAGGTCGCGGCCAGGACCGGCGGGATCGACGAAGGGTGCCCCTGGGGCATGTCGACCCCCAGGTAGGTGAGATCGTGTTCGGCGAGGAAGGCCAGGGTGTCCTCGAGGTTCTCCTCGTCCATCCAGGTGTGGTTGCGGAACTCGACGCTGATCCGCTGGTCCCGGTGTCGCGTGGTCTCTACGGCCTCGCGCCGACTACGGCTACCCGCATGTCCATCGGGTGCCCGGGGAGAGGCCGGTGAACCTCCCTCCGCCACGGCTTTGCCGTACGCGGTGGTTCACCGGCTCCACGTGACCGCCGTGCCGGTCAGCGGCGGGGCGACGGCCAGGGGTTGGGGCGGCAGCCGTACAGGGACTTGGTCTGCTGGAGCATCACCGGGGCCCGCCGGCCGGGGCCGGGGCAGGACACGTGGCCGTGGCCGAGGCCGTGCCCGACCTCGTGGCTGATCACGTACTCGCGGTAGGAGGCCACGTCACGGCCGTAGCCTCGCGCCCCGGTGTTCCAGCGGACCGCGTTGATGATCGCGCGCCCGCCGTTCCAGCAGGACAGCGTGCCGTTGGTCCGCATCGGCAGGCAACGCCGATCGGCCGTCTCCGGGCTGCTCAGCGAGACCCTGAGCTCCACCGGACCGCGCGCCACCCGTTTGAACCGGTACCCCCAGCCACGCGGGTCGTTGAGGATCCGGTGCACCTCGGAGGCGAACTCATCCACCTCGAACGGCAGGCCGCGCTCGACCTCCACCGCGTACCGGACGACCCTGCCCTTGCCCCTGGGAGGTCTGGCCTCGCCGGGGGCGACGGCGTAGCGGCCCTTGGCCGCCCGGGGCACCTTCACCCTCAGCGGTTGCTGCCGGCCGTTGGCCAGCAGGAGCGGCTCCTCGGCCGGGCCGGAGGGGTCGGCCGTACTCCGAGGCTGCGGTGGCGGGGTCGGTGTCACCGGCGTCACGGGTATCTGGGGCAGGGCGGCGTCCGGGGGTGGGGGAATGTCGGGAACAGGCTCGAGGTGACCGCTCAGCAGGGTGACCGCTCCGGCGGTGAACGTGGCCATGACGCTGAACGCGAGAAGCCACATAACGGTCTTGGAGTCACGTCGACTTTCGTTCCTGGACATAGTCCGTAAACCCTATTGCCCTCCGGAGGTAACTGATCAAACCAGGGGAAAATCCATCAGATGGTGGCATCTCGGGGAGTCTTGGGGTGGGTACGCCGACGGCGGCCGCGGGTGGCGGCCGCCGTCGGGTCAGGGGGTTCGCGGTCGTGGGCCGCCGCCGGTGCCGTGCTGCGACGGCGGACCGGTTAGGAGTGCGGGCAGGTGTCCTGGTACTCGGAGATGTTCCGGTCACCCCGGGGTGCGGGGCACAGGAACTGCTCGTAGCGGGTGTCGTTGTCGACGAACCGCTTCAGCCACGAGATGCTGTACTTGGCGATCGTCGTGTTGGAGCTGTTGGGCGCGAAGTGGCCGGCCCCGTCGAGTTCCAGGTAGGCCTTCTCCGAGGAGGCCGGGATGCCGTTGTAGAACGGCTTGGAGTGCAGGCCCACCGAGGCGATGGTGTCGTTCTCCGCGCCGACGATCAGCGTCGGGACCCGGATGCCCGACCAGTTCTTGGTCAGGTTCCACGCGGTCAGCGGGATGGCCGCCTGCAGCTGCGGCCGGCTGTTGGCGGCCTCCAGGGTGCCACCGCCGCCCATCGAGTGCCCCATCACGCCGAGCCTGCCGGCGTCGACCCGGCCGGCCGCCGAACTGCTCTGCACCAGGTAGTCGAGCGCGGCCAGCAGTTGCCTGCCTCGGCTGGCGGGCTGGTCCGCGGTGGTGATGGTGTCGATGTTGAAGACCACGAAGCCGTGGGAGGCCAGCCGCGAGGCGAGCCAGGCCATGCTCGACCTGCTCGCGGTGTAGCCGGGGGCGATGGCTATTCCGCCGAAGGTCCCCTCGCTGGTGGACGTCGGGTAGTAGATCGTCCCTCCGCCGAAGCCGGTCACCCGGAGCGAGGAGACGTTGGTCTCCGCGATCGCGAACGGCCCTCTGACCGCCTCGATGCCGGCGTTGGTCGGGTCGGGGCCGCGGTCGTACGGGCCCGCGGCGGCGGCCTGTGCGGCGGGGGCCGCGACGGCCTGCGCGGCGGGCGCGAGGCCCCCGCCGGTGCCGAGCAGAGCGAGTGCGAGGGTCAGCGTGGCGACAGTCGTCGCCCGGCGGGATCGCCTGGGCGCGTGGGCCTGGGGGGTGGTGCTGTACGGCTGCACGTTGCTGTACTCCGTTCCTGTGGGGGGAACCAGGGCGATACGGTGGTCGGCCGACGACCGTTCGTCGCGCCGGTCCGCCGCCGGAGGGTGGCGACGGCACAGTCAGCGCCACCGGGTAACCCCTCGGCTTTCTGACATTCGCCACTTTCTCGTTGTCAGGTCCGGAGTGCATCGGTGAAATCACCCGTACCGCACTGCACCCGTGAATCAGGACATCAGTCGCACCAGCTCCACCCGCGAGCGGATGTCGAGCTTGGTGAAGATGTTCCTGAGGTGGTGCTCGACGGTCCTCGGGCTCAGGAAGAGCCGGGCCGCCACCTCCCGGTTGGTGGCGCCGTCCGCGACGATCCGCGCGATCTGGTACTGCTGTGCCGTGAGGTTCTCGGTGGCCCTGGGGCGAGACGACCTGACGGCCTCCCCGGCTCCGCGCAGCTCGGTGCGGGCCTGCTCGGCCCAGAGGCGCGCGCCGGACCGCTCGAACGTCTCCAGGGCGCTGTGCAGGTGCTCCCTGGCCGCGCCGGGACGCCGGTTCCTGCGCAGGGCGCTGCCGAAGAGCAGCTGGGTGCGAGCCGTCTCGAACTCGGAGAAACCCTGGTGGTGCAGGTCGAGCGCTGCTCTGAAGTACTCCTCGGCGTCACCCGGGGCGGTCAGGAGCGCGTGACAGCGCGTGGCGAGCGCGCGCCGGTCGGGGCTGCGGGTGCTGCCCACCCAGCCGTCCAGCACCCGCAGGGCCCTCTCGGCCGCCTTCCGGTCGCCCGTGCGTGCGGCGGCCTCGACGAAGTGGGGCGTCGACATGACCCGCACCACGAGGTGGCCGCCTGTCCCGCCCGACCTGGACGTGGCCCGCAGCCGCTTGGCCGCGTCGGCGTGGCGTCCCGCCGCGAGGTCGAGGTGGGCCAGCGCCCAGTTGCCGAGTGCCCCCGCCACGCCCAGGCCATGGGCGCCCGCCAGCTCGATGGCGCTCGCCGCCCTGATCGCGCACGTCTCCTCGTCGCCCTCGACGGCCGCGGTGAGCGCGAGCCATCCCAGGTGCTGGCCCGCGCTGTTGGGCCTGCCGCGCTCCTGGGCGATCCGGAGTCCCTCGACGGCGCTGGCGGCGATGGAGGCGTAGCGGCCCATCCAGATCTCGGCCTGGATCATGAACTCCAGTACCTGAGGCACCGTGGAGACCGCCCCGAGCGCGCGCGCCGTCTCCACCGCCCGGCCGAACAGCCGCTGCGCCTGCGCGTCGTCGCCCAGCAGCAGGCCGGCCACGCCCGCCCACACCAGCACCGACGGGGTGCGCACCGAGGGCGCGAGCTCCAGCACCCGGCGGAGCGGATCGGCCGCCTCCCGGTGACGGCCGCCGAAGGTCGCCGCCGTACCGGCCAGATACTCGAACATCAGCTGGGTGGCCGCCGGGTCGTCCGGGCGGCGCAGCGTGGCGGCCCGCCGTGCTATGTCCAGGTAGCGGACGTTGTCGCCGGCCAGATAGCTCGCCTCGCCCGCACGGATGAACACCCGGACGGCCTGTCCCCGGTCCCTGTCCAGCAGCGACTCGGCCGCCGACATCAGGTCGTCCCCGGCGCTGCCGGTCTTCCCGCTGCGCAGCTCCAGGCTGCCGCGGATCAGCTCGGCCTGGCTCCGTACCTCCTCGGAGATGGTCAGCGAGTGCAGGCGGGCCAGCAGCGACCGGGCGCGCCGGGGCAGCCCGGCACGCCACGCGCGGTTGGCGGCGGCGGCCAGGCGCGCGGCCTTGACGTCGCCGTGCGCGGTCAGCTCGGCCGCCCGCTCGAAGGCGAGGAAGGAGGCCGGATGGCCGCCCTGGAAGCCCGCCGCCGCGGCGGCCGCGGCCAGTTCGTCGGCCAGCGACTCGTCGGGACCGTCCATCGCGGCGGCCCGATGCCAGGCGCGCCGCAGCCGCTGGTGGTCGTGGCGCAGCACGCCGGCGAGCAGGCGGTGTGCCGTGCGGCGCCGGGCAAGCGAGGAACCGGCGTAGACCACGGCCCGCATCGCGGGCTCGTGGAAGTCGTAGCGGTCGCCGGCGACATCGGTGACGCGGACGATCACGCCCGCCCGCTCCGCCGGTTCGAGCACGGTCAGCGCGCACCGCGGCTCCGCGGCCTCGAGCAGGGTGACCGTCTCCAGGCCGGGGTCGGCCGCGAGCAGCAGGAGCATGTCCGCGGTGTCGCCGGGCAGCCGCGCCAACCGGTCGGCGTACGCGCGCCAGAGCCGCCCGCCCCTCGGCAGCGTCTCGGGCGGCGCGGCGGCACCGGAGAGCTGTTCGGGACTGAGCGACCGGGCGAGCTCCCCGAGCGCGAGCGGGTTGCCGCAGGCGATCTCCAGCAGCGACGCCCGCACGTCGTCGGTCAGTCCCGGCACCAGGTCGCCTGCCAGCCGCCCGGCCGCCTCCCTGTCCAGGGCGTCCAGTTCGAAGGCCGGTATGTCGTCGGGGACGGCGGTGCCGTCGTCGGCACCGAACAGCAGCGCCACCGCCTCCCCCGTCAGCCGCCTGGCCGCGAAGAAGAGCGCCTCGCGGCTGGGCGCGTCGAGATGGTGAACGTCGTCGACGCAGGCCAGCACCGGGCCGCCGGCAGCCACCAGGAGGTTGAGCACCGCGGCGGGAAGCGCCAGCCCGCCGTCCACCGCGCCCAGCTCCAGTGCCCGCGCCAGCGCCGCGGCCTGTGCCGGGGGCAGCGCGGGCAGCTGGTCGGCGATCGGCCGGAGCAGTCCGTGCAGCCCGGCGCAGGGCAGGTGCGACTCCGCCTCGCTGCCGCGCACCCTGAGCACGACGAAGTCGCCCGACTCGCCCGCGCGTTCAGCCGCGACATCGAGCATCGCGGTCTTTCCCGTTCCCCGCGCTCCCCGCAGGATCAGCGCGCCTCCGGATCCGTCGCGCGCGGCGTCGAGGAGTCGCAGCAGTGCGTCCTGCTCCGCGTCACGGCCGTGCAGCGCCGGTGACCGGGTGACGGGGGAGGGGGAGGGCATGTCCCAGTGTTACGCGCGTATGTCGCGCCTGGAAAGGGCCGGTGCGGGGGTCTCCGCCGGTCCGCGCCGGTGCCCCGGCGCTTTCCGCGGGAAAGACCGGTGATTTCACCGATGCGCGCCGGGGAAACGGGCCGGAGGCGGCAACCGGGCCGGAGGGAGGGGGTCTCCGGCCCGGTTCAGGGGGTGCTCACCAGCCCGGGACGATCATCTTTCTGGCCTGCCCGGGGTCGTCCGCGCCCAGGGCGAACCGGGCGTTGTC
The DNA here is from genome assembly GCF_040298085.1 of Streptosporangium sp. NPDC001681. Taxonomy (NCBI): domain Bacteria; kingdom Bacillati; phylum Actinomycetota; class Actinomycetes; order Streptosporangiales; family Streptosporangiaceae; genus Streptosporangium; species Streptosporangium sp. NPDC001681. The sequence continues at coordinate 6,333 of NZ_JBEOZN010000223.1, forward strand.
GCGGCACTGCGCCAGGGAGTGCGCGGCGAGGCTCTCCCGCACCGCGGGAACACTGGGCGCCGACATCGACAGGCTGGTGACGCCCAGCCCGACCAGGACCGTCGCCAGGAGCGGGTCCGCCGCCGCCTCGCCGCACACGCCGACGGGCTTGCCCACCGCCTGCCCGGCCGCGGCGCAGTCGGCGATCAGCTGGAGCAGCGCCGCCTGCCAGGGGTCGAGCAGGTCGGCGAGATCTCCGTGCTGCCGGTCGGAGGCGAAGGTGTACTGGCTCAGGTCGTTGGTGCCGATGCTCAGGAAGTCGAGCTCCTTCAGCAGGCGTTCGGCACGCAGCGCGGCGGCGGGGACCTCCACCATCGCCCCGACGCGGGCGATTCCCCGGGCGCGGGCCCGCCCGGCGAAGTCGGCCGCCTCGCCCACCGTCGTCACCATGGGCGCCATCACCCACGGCTCGGCTCCGCTCTGGCGCGCGGCCTCGGCGATGGCGTCGAGCTGGGTGTCGAGCACCTCGGGCCTGACCCGGGACACCCGCAGCCCCCGCACGCCCAGCGCCGGGTTGGTCTCTTCGGCCAGCCCGAGGAACGGCAGCGGCTTGTCGGTGCCCGCGTCGAGGGTGCGGACCACGACGTGCCCGCCGGGCGCGGCGCGGAAGACCGCGGCGTAGGCGGCCACCTGCTCCTCGTAGCCCGGCTCCTCACGCCGGTCCAGGAAGAGGAACTCCGTACGGAACAGTCCCACTCCCTCGGCGTCCACCCCCTGCGGGGCGAGGTCGGCCGCGGAGCCGATGTTGAGCAGCAGCTTGACCGGGTGGCCGTCGGAGGTACGGCCGGGGCCCCGGCTCGTGCTCGCCCGGCGGCGTTCGGCCTCCGCCAGGCGCTGGATCTCGGTGGCGGCCTCCTCGCCGATGCCGACCTCCACCTCGCCCCGCAGACCGTCGACGGACACCCACGTCCCCTCGCCGACCTCGCTCACCTCCCGGCAGGCGACCACGGCGGGCAGGCCGCGGGCGCGGGCCAGGATGGCGGTGTGGCTGGTCGGGCCGCCCTTTGAGGTGACGAGGGCGAGGACGGTGTCGGGGTCCAGGTTCACCGTGTCGGCGGGGGAGAGATCCTCGGCGACCAGGACGAAGGGATGACCGGGGGTGGGCACCCCGGGAACGGGCAGGCCGAGCACCGTCGCGACGGCCCGGTTGCGGACGTCGTCGAGGTCGGCGGCTCGCTCGGCGATGTAACCGCCCGCCGCCAGCAGTGCGCGCCGGTGGTGGGCGCATGCCTCGTCGATGGCGTGCGCGGCGTCCCTGCCCGACCTGACGGCGGTCTCTACGGACTCGTGCAGACCGGGGTCGTCGGCGATGAAGGACTGCGCCTCCAGGATCGCCCGCGCGTCGGTGTCGGGCGCCTTCTCCGCCCGCTCCGCCAGTTCGGTGGCGGTGGCTCGCAGCGCGTCCAGCGCCCGGCCGAGTTCGGCGTCGGCGTCGGCGACCGGCGTGGGGGCCGGCAGCTCCGGCGGGGCCGCCATCCGGCAGACCCGTCCGGCGGCCCGCCCCGGGCTCACGCCCAGGCCCTTGAGCGTCTCAGCCATGCGGTGTCTCTTCGGCGTCGAGGTCGCGGGCGAGCAGGTCGGCGAGGGAGGTGAGGGCCTCGTCGGCTCCCGGTCCCTCCGCGTCCAGGGTGACCTCCGTGCCGTGCGTCGCGCCCAGCGCCAGTACGGCGAGCATGCTGTTGGCGGGTACGGGTTTGCCTTCCCCGACCCGGATGCGGACGGGCACCCCCTGCTTGGCCGCGGCCTGCACGAAGATCTTCGCGGGCCGGGCGTGGAGGCCCGTGCTTGAGGCGATGACCACTGTCCTCTCCGGCATCTCCGGTTCTCCTTCTGCGTGTTCTGCGAGTGGTGTGAGCTTGCGCCGGCTCTCCCGCCGGATCCGGCGGGAGGCGGGTGGGGCACTCCGGTGTGGGGAGCGGGTCTTCCGGAGGTTCCCCGGCATGGTCTTGCGCTCCTGTCCGGCCCGGAGGCCCGGAGCTCCGGGGGCCGGAGCTCCGGGCCGGGGGCGGTCAGGGCTCGATGGTGACCTTGATGGCCTCGC
>NZ_JBEOZN010000224.1:0-8357 GCF_040298085.1 Streptosporangium sp. NPDC001681
ATACCGATCTGGCGGACGCCGAAGCCGTACAGGATGTCCAGGCGATCGAGCTCGTTCTCGATCATCGTCGCCGCTTCCAGCCCGGCCACCAGCGCCATCCGGTCGTCGCGCTTGGCCGCCTTGATGTCGTCCACGGTCAGCGCGTGCACCACGTAGTCCTGCTTGGCGATGTCCGCGAGCCGCAGGCCGAGGGCGTAGATCATGTCGTTCCACTTCCAGCCGTTCTCGCTGGTGACGCACGACGCCCCGGCCATGAAGTTGTCGAACACGGCGGTCATTCCCGAACGCGACAGGCCCTCGTAGCCGGTACGCTGCCGGCCGGTGCGGTTGTATCGGCGCAGTTCACCGACGTCCTTGGGGAGAACCACCGCGTGCTCGTGCAGTGAGATCACGATGTGCTCGGCCATGATCCGGCTGACCCGTTCGGACTGCTCGGCCGACACCTCACCGTCGTAGGCGGGCACCCGGCCGATCTGTTCGGCCAGCTCGAAGTCGGCGTAGTCGACGCCCGGTTCGAGATAGCCGTAGGCCTGGTGACCGCGGTAGGAGGCGGAAGGTGACTGCATGGCGGTGAATCCTCCAGATGTATTGATGTCGTGGCAGCCCGGGGCCGGGCACCGGTGACGGTCGGTCATGCCCCGCCGAGGCGGGCCAGGGGGGTCTGCTCGGGGAAGTGACAGGCGACCTCGACGGCCGACGCGGACCCGATCCGCAGAACGGGTTCGGTGTCGGCGCACACGTCCCGAGCCTTCGGGCAGCGCGTGCGAAACCGGCACCCTGACGGCGGGTCGACCGGACTCGGCGGGTCGCCGGCCAGCAGGGTTCGCGTGCGCGAGGCCCGGCCCCGCGGCTCGGGGACGGGCACCGCTTCGAGCAGCGCCCGGGTGTACGGGTGCTGGGGACGCTCGTAGACCTCCCGGCGGTCGCCGAGTTCCACGACCTTGCCCAGGTACATCACCGCCACCCGATCGGAGATGTGCCGTACCACCGACAGGTCGTGCGCGATGAACACGTAGGACAGGCCCAGTTCCCGCTGCAGTCGCCGCAGCAGGTTGACGACCTGCGCCTGCACGGAGACGTCCAGCGCGGAGACCGGCTCGTCACAGACCACGACCTCCGGCTCCAGTGCGAGCGCGCGGGCTATTCCGATGCGCTGGCGCTGCCCGCCGGAGAACTGGAAGGGGTACCTGTCGAGGTGGTCCGGGTTGAGCCCGACCACGTCGATCAGTTCCTTCACCCGGCTCAGCCGCCTGTCGCGGGGCAGCACGTCGGGGTGAATCTCGAACGGTTGCATGAGCAGGTCGCGAACGGTCTTCCTGGGATTCAGCGACGTGTAGGGGTCCTGCAACACGATCTGGACGCTGCGTCGCATCGTTCGCAGCGCGCGGCCCGACGCCGCGTGGACGTCCACGCCGCGGTAGCGCACGTGCCCCGATGTCGGGGTGTCCAGGCCCACGACCGTGCGGGCCAGCGTCGACTTGCCACATCCCGACTCGCCGACGACGCCGAGGGTCTCGCCGCGCCCGAGGGTGAACGACACGCCGTCGAGGGCCTGCACGGCACTGCGGCGCAGATTCAACAGGCCGCCCCTGACCGGAAAGTGCCTGACCAGGGAATCAACTTCGAGCACGACTTCACGCTCGCCCATCGAACACCTCCGCACGCAGATGGCAGGCGCTGGTACGGCCTGCCGCGATCACCTCAAGCCCGGGCTGCTCGGACCGGCACAGGTCGATCGCGATGTCGCAGCGCGGATGGAACGCGCACCCCTTCGGCGTCATCACCGGGTTCGGCGGCGCGCCGGGGATGGCCCACAGCTCGTCGTCCTCCCGATCCGTCCGCGGCATCGAGCGCAGCAGCCCCCGGGTGTACGGGTGAGCCGAGTGTTCGAAGAGCTCCTCCACGGAACCGCGTTCGACGATCCGGCCCGCGTACATCACGGTCACGTCGTCGGCCACCTCGGCGACCACTCCGAGATCATGGGTGATGAGCATCATCCCCATCCCGTTCTCGCGCTGGAGCTCGGTCAGCAGCTCCATGATCTGCGCCTGCACCGTGACGTCCAGGGCTGTGGTGGGCTCGTCCGCGATGAGCACGCGCGGGTCGAGCGCGACCGCCAAGGCGATCATGATCCGCTGGCGCATGCCGCCCGAGAACTGGTGCGGATAGTCGTCGACGCGGCGGGCCGCGGCGGGAATCCGTACCCGTTCCATCAGTTCGATGGCCCGGGCGCGCGCGGCGGAGCGGGACATCCTCCGCCTGACCCGCAGCAGCTCGCCGATCTGATGGCCCACCGTGTAGACGGGGTTGAGCGCGGACAGCGCGTCCTGGAAGACCATGGCGATGCCCTCGCCGTTGACCCGTCGGCGGACCCGTTCGGCCGCGGTCACCAGATCGGTGCCCTCGAACACGATGCTTCCCGAGGTGATGCTCGCCGGCGGCGTGTCCAGCAAACCCATGATCGCCTGGGCCGTCACCGACTTGCCGGACCCCGATTCGCCGAGGAGCGCGAGCGTACGGCCGGCGAAGACCTCAAGGCCGACGTTGCGTACCGCGCGAACCGCCCCCTCACGAGTGGCGAACTCCACGCTGAGGTCGTCCACCCGCAGGACGGGCGCGTTCACGGCCTGCCTGCCCGAGGGACGAGCACGCCCGCCCTGGTCAGGAAGTCGCGCACCACCTGCTGGAAGAGTTCCGGCTCCTCCAGCTGGGGGGAGTGACCGGACTTCTCGAACACCACCAGCTCCCCGTCGGGGACGAGGTCGGCGATCGTCTGGGAGGCCGGCACCGGCGTGCGCCAGTCGTGCCGTCCCACGGTCACGAGCGTCGGGCAGGTGATCTCGTGCAGCCGCGGGGTGAGGTCGTAGGCCGGCATGTTGACGCCGAACGCCTCGTTGTGGGTCCTGTAGTGGTAGGAGGTCTGCGCGACCCGCCGCTCGACCGCCTCGGGATCGTAGGTGTGGTCGTAGAGGGGCAGGATGGCCCGCCAGTACTCCCTGAACTCCTCGTTGCCGGTGAAGTGGCCGGTGCCGATGCGCTCGATGACCCATTCGGGGATCCGCACCCGGTCCGTCGTCCGGGCTCGCTCGACCGCGAGGTGGTCGTAGTCGGTGTTGGCCGCGGTGTCCCGCAGGACGAGCGCGGCGACGTTCTCCGGATGGGCCAGGGCGTACTCCATCGCGATGAAGCCGCCGTAGGACCCGCCCGCCATGACGATTCGGCCCAGATCGAAGTGCCGGCGGATCGCCTCGACGTCGGCGACCCACTGGGCGTGGCTGAAGGGCCCGGCGTCACCGGACTCACCGGACCCGCGAGCGTCGAAGACGACGACTCGAAGCCGGTCGGAGAACGGCCCGAACGACCGGCGCGGTTCGGCCCGGCTGCCCAGCCCGGGAGCGCCGTGGTGCACGATCATCGCCGGCGCGTTCTCGGGTCCCATGACCTCCACGGCCAGGGGGTTGCCGTTGATCTCCACGAACACCGTGTTCTCCTCGGTCTGTTTCCGGCTCTTCGTCATGGCGCGATCACGTTCTCTTCGAGGCTGCGCGGATAGCCGGTCAGCCGTTCGGGTCCCGCGTCGGTGATCAGCACGGTGTCGGAGATGCGGTAGCCGCCGTGGCCCGGCACGTACACGCCCGGCTCGCTGGAGAGCACCATTCCGGCCCGGAGCACCGTGTCGTCGCCGTCCTCCACCCACGGCGGCTCGTGCTGCTGGACACCGATGCCGTGCCCCTGACGGTGCCGGATATGCTCGCCGAGCCCGTGCCCCCTGATGACATCGAGACACTCACGGTTCACCTCCGCGCAGGTACGGCCGGCGCGCAGGCCCGCCGTGCCGACCTCCTGAGCCTCCGCCGCGACGGCGAAGTAGTGCCGCTGGTCGGCGTTGGGCTCGCCGATGACGAACGTCCGTTCGCTTTCGACGAAGCGGCTGCCAACGGCGGCGCCCAGGGAGAGGATGACGGTGTCGCCGATCTCCAGCCTGCGCCTGCTGGGCAGTCCGTGCGGGTTCGCGGAGTTCGGGCCGGCGTACACCAGGCCGCCGGCCAGCTTCGTCGTGTAGATGACATGGTCGTAGCGTTGGTACATCGTGTCGGAGCCGTACCCGATGACGTGCCGTGCGAGATCGCCCTCGCTTGGCAGCGGGCGCCCCGCGCGCAGCGCGTCCTCGATGAGCGCCCGGCCCGCCGCGAGCATCTCGTCACAGATCCCGGCCGCCTGGCGGTGCCAGGCGAGCTCTTCCGGATGCTTGATGAGCCGCAGGTTCGACACCGCCGAACTGGTACGGAGTTCGGCCGTGCCCAACGCCTCGGTCAGCGCCCGGTGGCCGGCGAGGCTGAGCCCGCCCGAGACGCCGATCCGGGCCGCGGGCCGGCCTGTGCGTCCGATCTCCCGTGCGAGTACGGCCTCGGCCGGATCGACGCCGGGAAACTCGGCGTAGGTGACGACGTCGGCTTCGACGCGCTGCAGCGCCGCGTACTCCTCATCGAGCTTCGGCACCACGCACAGGGGCCGGCCGTCACGAGGGAACCATAGGTAGACCGGTCGTTCGGTGACGGCGTAGAAGAATCCGGCGAGGTAGGCGACGTCACTTGGTGTCGTGGCCAGGAATCCGTCCAGACCGTCCTGTTCCAGGGCGTCCCTGAGCGAGGAATGGACGTCCGCGTAGTAGTCGGAAGAAAGGCGCATAGGTCACCGGTCCTTCAGCCGAGGGTCGCGTGAGTCGTTGAATCGCACACCGGCGACCGTCGCCGAGAGCACGAGCAGCAGGATCGCCAGTGACGGGAACAGCGTCTGCCACCACGCGGTGGAGATCACGCCACTGCGCTGGGCGTTGAGGATGATCCGTCCCCACGACCAGGAGTCGGGGTCGCCGAGCCCCAGGAAGCTCAGTCCCGCTTCGGAGATCACCGCTCTGGCCGCGGTGAGCAGCACGCTCACCACGATCAGCGGCACCACGGCGGGCAGCACCTCACGGGTGACGATCCGCCAGCCTGTCGCGCCGAGCGCACGGGCGCCATCGATGTAGGGCATGGACACCACGACCAGGCCGTTCGATCGGATCAGCCGGGTGACCTCGGGCCAGGAGAACAGCCCGATGACGAACGTCAGCGTCGTGACGCTCGGGCCGGCCAGCGCGGTCACCATGATCATGAGCGGCAGCAGGGGGAGCGACAGCATCAGGTCGGTCACCGTGGTGACCCAGGCATCGGCCCGCCTGGAGTAGGCGCCGAGCAGGCCTAGGGCCGTACCGATGACGATCGCGATCGCCGACGCCGCGATCGCCACCGTCAGGCTGACCCGGGTTCCCCACACCACCTGGGCGAACACGTCCTGGCCGAGATCGTCGGTACCGAACCAGTGCGCGACCGACGGCGACCGCAGGATCTCGGAACCGAGCCCACCTGGTCTGTCCACGAAGAACGGGCCGAGCAGGCCGGTCACCAGGAACACCAGCAGCATCGAGATCGACAGCGCGCCGCTGGGCTTGGCCAGGAAGCGCCGGAGGCTCTTCATCGCCGACGGCGGGGTGCTCGCCGCCGGCTCGTCCAGCGCGACGGCACCGGCGGGCCGCACGTCGGGAGGCATCGCGCTCATGCGCGAATCCTCGGGTTGAGCAGCATGCTGACCACGTCGGTGATCAGGTTCGCGACGACCACGGTGATCGCGAGCATGATGAACGCTCCCTGCAACAGCGGATAGTCGAGTTGGCCGACGGCCTCGTAGATCAGCCGTCCGACGCCGGGGTAGGCGAACACGGTCTCGGTGAGCACCGCCCCGCCGACCAGGGTGCCGAGCTGAAGACCCATCAGCGTCAGCGCCGGGAGGAACGCGTTGCGCAACGCGTGCCGCCACAGAGTGCGCTGCGGTGACAGGCCACGGCCGCGGGCGCTTTTGATGTAGTCCTCACCGAGGACCTCGAGCATGTTGGTGCGCAGCGTGAGCGCGTACGGCCCGAGCTGCACGACCACGAGGCTCAGCAGAGGCAGCGCGAGATGGTGGAACAGACTGATGTACGCGTCGACGCCCCGGGTGTCGGGGTCGATCGCGCCGCCGATCGGGAACCAGCCGAGCCACGAGCCCGCGACCACGAGCAGCAGGATCCCGATGCTCGGGACGAACAGCGCGTGCCCGGTGATCCCGAACATCTGGACGATCCGGTCGACGCGCTTGCCGCGATGGGCGGCGGCGTACACGCCGAGCGGGATGCCGAGCACGATGGTCAGCACGAACGCCGAACCGGCCAGGAGCGCCGTCCACGGCAACCGCGACACGATGATGTCGGTGACCGGCTGGAGCTGCCTGAACGACGTGCCGAGGTTGCCCTGCAGCAACTCGGTCAGATACAGCCAGTACTGCATGAGCATGGGCTTGTCCAGCCCGTACTGCTCTCGCAGCGCCTGCTGCATCTCGGGGGTCATGTCCCCTTCGACGACCAGAAGGGTGGGATCACCCGGCAGCAGTCGAAGCAGGAAAAACGTCACGGTGACCGCGATCCAGATGGTCAGGATCGCACGCATCGCCCTTCTGGCGATGAATCCAGCCATGGGGTGACCCCACCTCCTCTCCGTTTCTCGCCTCAGCCGACGGGCCGGACCTGCGACAGCGAGTAGCCGGTCACCATGCCGAGCAGATCGCTGGGCGAGGGCTGGAAGCCGGTGAATTTGGCGGCGTTGTAGGCGAACTGGATCTTCTCGACATAGAGCGGCGTCAGCAGCGCCTGCTCGTGCACGTAGCCGTCAAGCTCCTTGATCTTCCCCACGAACTCGTCGTGGTCGGTCGTGACGGCGGCCTCGTTGATGAGCTTGTCGAGCTTGGGGTCCTTGACCAGGTTGTAGTTGATGCCGCCCGGGTTGCTCGACAGGTACGTGCTGCGGAGCTGGTCCATCGGGTTGTCGAAGACGGCCCACTGCGAGACGTCGATGTCGTAGTCGCCGCTCTTGGTCCTGCTGAGGAACGTGTTCCGCTCGACGCACGACGCGACGAGTTCGACGCCGGCCTTGGCCGCGTCCTCCCGCACCACCTGGGCGACCCGGGTCAGGTTCGGGTTGCTCTGGTCGCAGACCATTTCCAAGGACAGGCCGTCGAGCTTCCCGTCGCCGTTCTTGTCCGCGTACCCTTCCTCTTCGAGCAGCTTGCGCGCGGCGGCCGGGTCGAACGGGTACGGCTCGAGCTCGGTGTTGTCGTACTCCCCGAAGATCGGTGAGATCGGGCCGGTCATCGCCGAACCCTCACCCTGCAGTACCGTCGAGATGATCGACTTGGTGTCGACGACCATCGACAGCGCCTGCCGGACCTTCGGGCGGGCCAGATGCTCGTTGGTGACGTTGTAGGTGATGTGGGCGAAGCCCAGCGAGCCGACCTCCTGCAGCTTGATCTTCTCATCGCCCTTGAACGAGGCGACGGCCGAGGCGGGTACCGGCGTGCCCATCAGGTCGATGTCGCCGTTGCGCAGCGCGAGTTGCATGGTGTTGACGTCCGGGTACAACCGGTACTCGACGGTGTCGACGGCCGCACCACCCGCGGGCGCGTAGGGGTACTTGTCATTGCGCGTCATCACGTAGCGCTGACCGGGCGTGGCGCTCTTCAGGATGTACGCGCCCGCGCCGACCCAGTCGGAGTTGTTGGCGAACTTGGTGATGTCGCCGGCCTTCTCGAAGATGTGCTTGGGGACGACGGACATCCAGAAGCCCACGCCTTCGGCGAACGGCGCGTAGGGCTGGCTGAGCTTGAAGACCACCGTGGTGGCGTCGGGCGTCTCGATGCCCTCGACCCAGGTGAGCTTCGCGGCCACGTTCCCCAGCTTGTTCTTCATGATCGTCTCGGCCGAGTACTTCACATCGGCCGACGTCACCGGGGTGCCGTCACTCCACACGAAGTCGTCGCGCAGGGTGAAGACGACCGACTTGCCGCCGTCTTCGTGGGTGTACTCGCTGGCGAGCTCGGGGACCTTCTTGGCGTTCTCGTCGATCCGCAGCAGGTGCGGGTACATCGCGTTGAGAATCCAGTTGTCGGTCTTGCTCAGCGACTGCAGCGGGTTGAAGTTCGCGACGTCGGTGGTGGTGCCGATGCGCAGCGTGGTGGAGCTGCCGCCGCCGGTCGGATTCGAGGCGCCCTGGCCCTCGTTGAGGCCGCACGACGTGAGCGTCAGTGCGGTCACGGCGGCCGCGACGGCGCCGGACCAGCGTCCGAGGGTACGCATGTTCACCAGACTTCCTTGAGTACGCGCAGGATGTTCCCGCCGATGACCTTGCTGATGTCGTCGTCGCCGTAGCCGTGCTTGACGAGCCAGCCGACGATGTTGGTGAAGTTCTCCGCCGGGTTCTCCATACCGGCCACGTACGGCACCCGCGGGT
>NZ_JBEOZN010000225.1:0-8356 GCF_040298085.1 Streptosporangium sp. NPDC001681
CGGATACCTCATAACTCCGGCATACCGAACGTGCGGTCATCTAGCGGTCATAAATCACCATCGATGATCTAACTCCCGAGCTTCAACCTCAGTAAGCGGGTGGGAGTCGAGCCTCGCCTGCGGACGACGTGCGTGGGGTCGCCGGGCATATGTCGACAACCGTGGGGGTGCCTGTGGAAACGGTGGGCATGCACGGCTCTCACCCAGACGTGTTCGACGAGGACGGGCTTGAAGTGAATGAGGCATGGGTCAATGGTGTACGTATCGCCTACGACTTGATTGGTGAAGGCGAGCCGGTGGTGTTGCTCGGAGGGACGGGCATGCCCATCTTCTGGTGGGACGCGGGGAATGTGCGATCCGCACTGGTCAGCGCCGGGTATCAGGTCCTGGCGTTCGCGGCTCGCGGCGTGGCTCCATCGGAGGCGCCGGCTCCGCCGTACACCGTCGACGACCTCGCCGCCGACGCAGGAGCGCTGTGTGAACACCTGGGACTCCGGGATTGCAGGTTCGTCGGGGTGTCTCTCGGCGGCTTCACACTCGAAGTACTGGCCAGAGCGCGCCCCGACCTCGTGCGGGCCGGCGTCTTCATCGGGAGTGCGGGACCGACGACGGAATTCACGCGCATGCTCACCCGAGCGCAACGGGATCTGTTCGCCGCCGTCGGCACGTTGCCGGACAGCTCCCTCCTGGTGGAGACATTGCGCACAGCCGTTCCCTCGCATGTGCTGCAGGACGACGCCCCCCAGGTCACCGAATGGATCGAGTTGCTTGCACTTCCGACCTGGAGGCACAGGGACGGCCTGCACGGCCAACTCGCCGCAGTCTGGGATTGGTTCGATGAAGATCAGCGGATGGCTCTGCTGGCCAGGATCGCTGCGCCCTGCCTAGTGATCGCCTTCGAGCATGATCTCTACTTTCCGCCTCGCGGGGGACGACAAGCCACGGATGTCCTGCCATACGGAGAATTCCTTGAGATCTTCCAGGCCGGTCATGCTGGGATCATCACTCATGCCGACATGTGCACAAAGGCCATGCTCGACTTCTTCGGACGCTTTTGATCTAGCGATCTGGTCGAAGGCCCTTGTAAAACCACCCCCTCCCGGTAGCTACGCGCGACTCACAGAAGCGCCGTGATCGGATGGGCGCCGATGGTTTCCTCGCTCTCGACCGGCTGAATGTGGGCGCACCGTCATCCGGCAGATAAAGCGCAAGTTCATCCGCTACACCGGTTGGGATCCCAAACGCCCCCACCCCGTCCAGCCGGCAAAGCCCCCAAAGCCACTGTGAAGATCGTATCTGCCTGCGCTCCCGGGCCCGACCCTTAAGTCAACGGCATTGCAAGAACCGGCGCCTGGGCGTGGATTACCCCCAGGCGCCCGCAGAAGTGGACCTCACGCTGTCGTGAGTGTCAGACGCTGTTCCGGAGCGACGAGGCCGGGCCGGAGGATCGAAGATCGGGCCGGCAGGAGCGCAGCGCCCGCATCCGGCGACGGAGAGCCTCGGCGAGCAGAATCACGGATCCAACGGCCAGGATGGGTTGCACGGGAGCGAAATAGGTGAACGCGCCGCTCACTCCGAGAGCCATCACGACAAGTTTGTTGCAGATAGGACAGCCGACTGCGAATGCCGACAGCAGTCCACCGATGAGGGTCCTCTTCTGCTGACTCGGTGGCGGCTGAACCGGGGCGACGTAGGTAGCGGTGATCAAGCCCGTGAGAATGGCCGTCAGTCCCCATACTGGATAGTTCCACCACAGCACCGGCGTCATCCTGGTGAAGAGCGACGTCTCGACGATTCCTGTGGGAACACCGACGGCCAAAGCGGTGACAACCGCCGCGATGAGTCCGACGAGCCATTGCCGAAAAGTCCACATGTGCAGCTCGATGTCCTTCCTGTCGATCAGCATCAAACTACTACTGTTCGTAGTAGTTTCGCCAGCCGTCGATGTCTGCTCAGGTGAGTGCGGGGCAGGTGGCCAGGAAGACGATCAGGGAGGGCAGGACGAGCACAACCGCAGGACCAGCCAGCAGCCCGCCGACGCCGAGAGCGCCGAGTATTTTCTCGCGCCTGCACAGCGCCGGTGACGCGGGTGACAGCAGCCGCCTGATACGGATCAGGGCGGTCTCGCCGCCCGCTCCCATGGCTGCGATCGGTGTCGACGCCCCGGCCACGGCGATCAGGGCCGCTGCGATGACGGTCCGCGGATGCTCGCGAGCGGCCACATCGTCGGCCAGTAACTCCACATGGCGGGGAACCTCCCTGCTGGCGCGAACAAAGAGAGGTATCCAGGGGAAGGCGCGAACCAGTGCTTGGGCGCAGGCCAGCAGCAGATGATGGCGACCGGCGAGGTGTGCCCGTTCGTGGGCGAGTACCGCTGCCACGTGCTGGCGTCCCAGCGTCGCCAGGGTGCCACTGGTGATCACGATCAGACCGCCACGACCGGGTACGCAGTAGGCGGCGGGTTCGTCGTGCCTGACGACAAGCGCACCCAGCTCGCGATCCTGGCGGCCGACGAGCCGGACGGCACTCCTATGCTGCGCACGGCCGCGCCGGCCGAGAAACAGCACGCTTGCTGTGCAGTACCCGACCCGGACGAAGATCAGACCCGCCGCGAGCAGACCTCCGAGAGCGATCAGGGGCCGTGGTGTCGCCGCCGCGGAATGGCCGGCGAGCAATTCGGAGCATGCTGTCAGTAGAGCCGCCAGCTCGTCTCCGATCGCATGCGAGGGGAAGGCGAGTTCCAGTCCCGTGAGCATGCCGGAGACGATCATCGATCCACAGCCGGCCAGCCAGACGGCGATGGACAGCCGAGGCGCGTGGCCCAGCCGCCGCACCCGGCCGATCAGGAGATGGAGTGTGCAGGCGGCGAGCGTAGTGTAGGCCCCGAGAACGAGGGCGATCATTTTTGGTGACCTGGCTGGTTGATCACCTTGAGGGCGGTTCCGAGCGCGGCCTGCTCGTTGGGGGTCAGGCGTTCGAGGAAGTGAACAAGTGTCACAGCCTGGTTCCCGCCGTGAGCGAACGCGTCCCGCATGATCTGGGCCGTATACGCTTCGTGGGTGAGAGCCGGCTCGTAGAGGTACGCCCGGCCTTCGGGATGGCGACAGAGGAGACCCTTCTTGTAGAGCTTGTCCATCACCGTCATCACTGTGGTGTACGCGATCGTCCGGTCACGTCGTAGGTCTTCAAAGACGTCACGCACCGAGGCGGGCCGCTGGCGCGACCACATGCGATCCATGATCGCAGTCTCCAGATCGCCGAGACCGTGCATGGTCAGGCCTCCCTTGCGAACCGGTTATTCCTATCGATGATAGTAGTAGCTGGCTTCGGCGAAAAGGGATCCATGCGCCGGCGTGGTGCGACGCCTTCGGTCACCGCCTATCACCGTTTGGCTCTGCTGGTGACAGGTACAACGCCACGGCGTCGGCCTTGAACCCGGGCGAGTACCCCTTCATCGCCACTGAGAACTCCTCGATTTCCAGATCTCCATGATCCGGGGCTCAAGGTGTCCATACCTCAGGGGGAATGCCCGACGATAGCGCTGCCACAACCGGCCAGGCGCGATCCACGTGCAAGGGGTCAACCGGCAACACATGCCGCGCCCACCAGCGGGCCTGCTCCGGAGCCGGAGACGGCTCAGTCAGGCCGGGCGCGTAGTCGTCGAACGGAGGGTCGTAGATGTAACCGGTGATGATTCCGTGCCGTCGCAACGCATCGAGGGCGCGGTCTCGGTCATCGACGAGCAGTGGCACCCGAAAGAGCGGTTGGTCGAGATGATTCCGTACGGCTTGCGCAACCGTCTTCAGTTCCGCGAGGCGGCGCACACCGTTCAGCCGCCGCTCCCGCTGGCGGTCCAGCGCCTTCAGCCGGCCCAGCGCGTAGCTCTCGACCAGTTTGCTCTGCCGCATTCGGAACTGATGGTTGTCCGCCCGAATCCAGGGATCCAGAGCGGTCAGCCCCAGGTGTGGCGAAAGCCACTTGGCCAGCCGCGGAGCCAACGCGTTGCGGCGTAAAGCGATTCGATGCCCCTCCCGCTGTTCTTGCAACCCCCATGCCTTCGCCAGCCACCATGCGGGCTGGGCCAGGGCGGTCCCCGAAATCGAGTTGCGAGCGATCATCTTCACCAGACTCGCGATCTCCGTGGCTCTGTACCGCGGTGTGAGCCATCGGTCACGCAGTTCCTTGAGTGCCGGGCGGTCATCCGAGGAGGCCAGGGCGACTATCCCACCTGGTGCCGCTCCCGCGTGCTTGGACAGGCTGAAAACCCCGGCCGTACCGTGGGTCCCCACGGGAATGTTCGCCACGGTCGTCTGCATGGCATGCGCGGCATCCTCGATCAGCGGGATGCCCTGCTCGGCGCAGATCTTCCCTAGCGCGACGACGTCGTCCGGCAAGCCGTACATGTTAGTGGTCAAGACGCCGTCGAAGCGCAAATTTGCGACCGACGCAGCGTCGATGTTGCCGCTGCGCGGACAGGTCGGCGCGATGACCGGGCGGAGCCCCGCGGCCAGCACCAGGAAAAGGATTTCGTCGGCCGAGATCGGCGACATCAGCAGGCGCTGGCCGGGCTTCATCCAGTGGCACAGGGCGATGAACAGGCCGAAGCGGTTGGAGGGTACATAGAGGCACGGCCGACCGAGGCGGGCGCCCATTGCCCTTTCGAGACGCTCGAACACGTGATCATCCCATCGCGTCTCTTGCCGACCGGGCAGGGTCCGCACGGGCGGTCTGTCGCAGTGACGTCCGCAGCCTGCCGTAGATCTTGAGCGCGCGGTCGGCGGGGTGGCGTAGGAGCGGATGGGCGAGCACAGTATTGCGGGCTGCGCGAACAGGAGTGCGGATCAGCCAGTGCAGGCTGGCGGACGGAGCCGGACGGGCGAGGCGGCCCTCAGCGACCTGGAACTCCCCGTTCATTAGCTTGTCCTTGTATTCCTTTTCGCCCCGGCCCATGTCGATGACGGAGATCCCCCGCTTGGCCGCCTCCCTGGCCATGGCCAGGTGATGGACAAGCCCCGGCGAGTAACGGGCGAAGGATGTGTCGTAGGCGGGGAACCAGCCGGCGAGGACCGTGTCGCTGCGTAGCCCGAAATGGCCGGCGACCGGCCGGCCGTCGGCGTAGATCATGTCTAACACGCCTCCGAAAGACGGGGTGTCCACGTGGAGCAGTTCCTCCACCAGTTGGACGATCCACGGCTGGGCGAAGCGGTCATTGCGACCGGTCCGGCGATATTGGTCGCCCTTCCAGCGCAACAGCGTGTGCAGGGTGGCCAGGTCGGTGGTGGCGTAGTCATGGGACAGCTCGCCGACGTCGCGGCCGAGCTTGCGCTCTTTATAGAGCGTGCTCTTGTAGGTCTTTGCGGACTTATCACTGATCACCTCCAAGTAGGCCTCATAGCCGTTGCGCAGGTCCATGATCGGGGACGGGTGGCGGCTGGAGTGGTGTGCGGGGAACTGGTCGGCGGCAAGGTGATCAAATTCCCAGACGCTCAGCCCGCATGCCTTGAGCAGGCAGATCACGTCAAGCTCCAGGCCCTTCGCCAAGATCATTCCTTGAGCATCGGTGAGTCCGGCCCCGACCGGTTTACCGATGCCCAGCGCGTGCCGCTCGAAGGGGAAGAAGCCGACGATATCCCCCCCGTCCTCGACGACTGCCACCCGTGCGCTGGCACGCACCCTCCCGATGGCCAGGGTGAACTCCGGGCAGAGGAACGGATTGACGAAGTTGGAGCCTGAATGCAGGAGCGCACGCCATGTGCCCAGTTCGACCGCACCCAGGTCGCCGGGACGAACAACGGTGATCTTCATGGCCCCCTCAACATATGAGCTATCTACTATTTATAATAGTAGATAGCTCATATGTTGCCAAGAGAAGCCTAGGAGAGCTGCAAACAAGCCTACGGGTTTGGTTCGTAGATCAAGTGTTTGACCGTCGGGTTTAGCGCCACTGCGATCTGCTCAGGCGGTGTTCTAGACCATGCCGTTCACGATCGAGGGCCATCCAGCCGGCACGATCAGGGCCGAGCCGGCCGCGCACTGGATCGCCGTCAGCGTCTCGCGCCCCTCGCCCCCTCCAGGACGTGACCGATCGGGGCAGCACCGAACTGGTCCGCACTTCGGTGCGCCATTACAACATCGAGGAGGAGCTCGACCGGTTCTGCGACGTGCTTTACAAGAGGACCAGCAGCATACCGGCGTGATGGAGCTGCAGAGCGGAGAGCGAGACAACATCGGTCTCTGGATCCGGCATCCTGGCCGGTCCCACAGGGCGGAGGCGAGACGCCGCCGTTCGTCCTCGCTCGACATTCGGACGAACCTACGAACATGCCACCCATCGCCGTTTGGGAGGCGGCAGGGATCGCATCCGAGGTCACCCCGTCGCCGCGGGGCGGAAGATCACGGTGAAGCCACGCCCTCCGTCTGTCGACTGCAGGACGGTCCCGTCCTCCATGGCGGCGAGCAGGCGCGTGCCGTCAACCGCGGTGAACGCCGTCGCTTGGCCGGGGACCTTGCCTAGCGCCTGCCAGGTCTTGCCGCCGTCGTCGCTGGCGTGGATCCGGCCGTCGCCGCCGACCCCGACCAGTTCGCCCTTAGCGGGGGAGTCCACGTGGGACAGCAACGGGGCTGCGCTGAGCGTGGTGAAGGCCATGCCGCCGTCATCGCTCACCTGCACGCCACGGGGTGTGGTGGCGTAGACCCGGTCCGGCTCCTCCGCATTGCCTGCCAGGTCTATCACCTCTTCTCTTGCCCCCAGCTTCCAGGTCCGGCCTTCGTCGCCACTACGCCGCACCTGCCCGGTCTGGCTGTCGAAGGCGTAGATGTTCGATCCCGCGGACTGGATCGCGTGGAAGTCGGCGGTGCCCGCCTCCGACACCGAGGTCCAGGTGGCGCCGGCGTCCGTCGTGCGGATCAGCCCCAGGTGCGGGGAAGCCCCGGACGAGGCGTCGGCCTCCCCGGGGTGCCCGCTGGCCAGAAAGGTCCCGGGCCCGACGACGGTGAAACCCATATGGTCCTGGATCCGGTCGGCCACCCGCCGTGCCGTGTCCGTGGATCGGATCTGGAACAGCCCGTAATGCCCCGCGACATAGACCGTGCCATCCGCCGGATCAACACCGAGACCGTGGACGTGCCCGATTCCGGGATCAGCCGAATCGGCGACGCCCGGTGGGGACTCCTCGGTGCACGCCGTACCGGTAAGAATCAGGAGAACCAGGACGACGCCTGCGCGCAGGCGAAGGCACGGATTGATGGAGACCATGCCAATAGCCTATCCTCACCTACTACGTACCATCGTAGATTATTGGCGGCTAGAACAGTGAGATGCCGTGGCAGTGGTGGGCCAGGAACGAGCCCACCCCGGGAATCACGGCCACGGCCGCGGGGCCGACGAGGAGGAAGGCGACCGCGGCGAGGCCCGCGACACGTTCCCGGAGCCTGAGCGGGGCCGCCGGGCTGAGCATGCGCCGAACACGGGTGAGGGCGGTCTCGCCGCCCGCGCCCAGCGTGAACGCCGGTGCCCGCCCCGTGGCGAGCCGGACCAGCGCGGCGGCGATGTGGATACGCGGGTGGCGGCGGGCCGCGACGTCGTCGGCGAGGAGCTCGATCAGCCGCGCGATCTCACTCCGGGCCCGGGCGAACAACGGCAGATAAGGGAGGGCTCGGCAGAAGGCCTCGGCGGCGGCCAAGACGAGATGATGGCGCCCGCGCAGGTGCGCCTGCTCGTGAGCGAGGACGGCGGCGACCTGCTCGGGAGCCAGGGACCGCAGGGCCGCGGTCGTGATGACCGCCCTGCCGTCGCGGCCGGGCAGGCAGTAGGCGGCGGCCTCGTCGTGATCGAGCACGACCGCGTCCAGCGCGCCGTCGTGGCGGCCGAGAAGGTTCAGCATCTCGGCGTGCCGCCGTCGTTCCCGTCGTGCTCTGACCAGGATGGCCGCCCCGCAGTAGGCGATCCTGCCCGCGATCAGCCCGGCGCCGAGCAGGGCGGCGCGAGTGCCCGGGGCGGCAAGGAACGCGCCGTCGGAGAGCATGTCCGCGCACGCCTCGAAGAACTCGGCCAGGCCATGGCCGATCACGCCGGCCGGGATCGCGACAGCGAGCATCGAGAAGATCGCGGAGGCGGCCGCGGAGGCGCAGGCGGCCAGCCAGACGGAGATCGCCAGGCGAGGTGCGCGATCAGCCCATTCGCCCCGGCCCAGCAGGTAGGGCAGTGCGACCACCGCGACCACCGCGTACAGGGCCAGGACGGCCGCGGCCATCATGTGCGTCCCCCGGGCGGATACACCTTCAGGGCGGCCTCCAGCGCGGTCGCCTCCTCGGGGGTCAGCCGCTCCAGGAAGTGCACCAGCGTGGCCGCCTGGTT
>NZ_JBEOZN010000226.1:0-8334 GCF_040298085.1 Streptosporangium sp. NPDC001681
GACACCGGATGCTGTCGCGGGCGTTGCGCGTGGGGTCGTCCGTGGGACGATTCCTGCCGTCGCGGGTCCCGAGGACGTGCCGGGCTCTGCTCACCGGTGGCATCAGGTCGTTTCGATCGCCTCCATGACCGCTCCCTCCTCGGTGCGGACCTGAAGGGTGATCTCCGGCGGCAGCCGCAGCGAGTTGTGCACGGCGCTGTGCTCGACGACGGTGGTGAACGATTCCCGAAGTCCTTCGGGAAGGCCGGGAGCGTCGACGACCAGATCGATTCGGCCGACCCGTGCCGGACGCAGTCCCAGGTCGTAGCGGGCGGTCACGGTGACGCCGGCGGGCAGCTCACATCGGTGAAGGTAGCGTTCGGCGCGATGGGCGACGCAGGCCGCGAGACTCCCGACGAACAGCTCGACCGGGACGGGACCGGTGTCGCCTCCGCCGAAGTCCGTGGGCTGGTCGACACGGATGGTGTGGCGGCGTATCTGCACGTCAAAGCGGCCGCCACCGTGCCAGGTGATCTTCATCGTGCCGTTCCGGTTCTGCTTCATGGGTGACTCCACGGGTGTGTTCAGGTTCCGTTAGGTGGAGCACGTGGATCTCATCGCCATGGGATGGCCCCTGCGCGTCGACAGGGGAAGGGCGCGCACCGTCCGCGGATCGTGGCCGAGGCGGACGGTGCGGTCATGCCGATCCCGGTGGCCCGAGGCGAGGGGCCGTCACCATGAGGTGGGCCCGCCGACCTGGGCGATGTCCTCCGCGGTGACGGTGCGCAACCTTTCCGCCAGGTCGGCCAGCGCGCGGGCGACCGCGAGCTCGTCGCCGATCTCGGGGACCGACTGGTCGACCGGATTGCGACGCGCGTGACCGATCCCGGTCAGGTGGGTGTCGTTCTTGGTGGTCAGGAGTGCCCGGGCGGAGGTGTCGTCGCCCTCTTCGGTGATGTAGATCTGCACGGTCCATTGCTTGGCTTCCATGGAAGGAACCTCCGATCGAACGGGTGTTCGCGGTGTCGTGCTCCCGAGTGCGCGGCGAGCCCGATCAGGTGCCGATCGCCCGGGATGGCCGGGCGGTCACGCGGGTCATCCGACGGGTGTCGCGATCTCGGTGGTCATCGGGGTCCAGCGGTTCGCGAGCCGCTGGGCGAGAGCGGGCATGGTGGTGTACTCCAGTTCCGACAGTGGTAGCCGATGCGGTTCGAACGGGCCGTGGCGGCGGAGATAGTCCATGATCTCGCCGGCCTGGGCCCGTGCGCCGTCGAAGGCCGGATCGTCGAACATGTCGCGCGGGCCGATCAGCTTCCCGTCGTGGATCTGGAATCCCAGCGCGACCACGCGCGGCGGGCCGTCGAACCGGGACGGGTGCGCCTGCTGGACCGGGACCGGCAGGAACGGTGCGTGGTGCGAGCCGCGCATGCACCCGGCGACCGTGTACGGAAAGGCGAAGGGCTCCAGTGCCTCGCCGACCGCGGGCAGTCCGGACTGGCAGCGGACGATCATCACCGGGTCGTCCTTGCCGACGTACTTGCCGGCGATCAGGGACAGCCGCTGGGTGCTGGTCGTGGCCGCGGTCTCGCCCAGGGTCTTGGAACGGACGCCGTGGATCACGTAACGGGCCGGGGCGCCGATGTACATCAGCATGTCGTACAGGTCGGCCGGGCAGTCGAAGACGATGCGCTTCTCCTCGTACAGGTCGTAGACCTCGAAGCCGAAGCCGTCGTGCATCTTTCCATCGATGACCAGGCCCGCGGTGTTGAACGGGTCGGCGAACATCTTGTACAGCGGCAGGTTCCACGCGCCCGGCTCGGTCTTGTCGGCCAGGAAGCACAGCACCGGCTCCGACGGGCGCTCCTCGAACTCCAGTTCGGCATATCCGGGCCCCATACCCCGCAGATTGCCGGAGAAGGCGTCCGACAGCAGGTCCTGGCCGGCGCCGTACAGGCCGAGTCCCTTGGCGATGTGGGTGGTGGCCTGGAAGGTGTCCCAGGCGAAGGAGTGGATGAGCCCCGCGTCGGCGCCGTAGGTGTGGGTCATGATGAGCGAGATGTCGTCGCCGCAGCTGGCGACCTGGCCGTCGATGAGCAGTCCCGAGGCGATCGCCCGGTCGATCTCGCGGCGGGCCTCGGCCATCATGTTCGGGTGCACCGCGGAGTGGCCGACGAATCCCCCGGTGTCGGCCTTGATGACACTCAAAGTGATCATGATGATCCCCCCGTGGGTTGTCCTGCTTCCACGCTGGTCAGGGG
This sequence comes from Streptosporangium sp. NPDC001681, assembly GCF_040298085.1. Lineage (NCBI taxonomy): Bacteria > Bacillati > Actinomycetota > Actinomycetes > Streptosporangiales > Streptosporangiaceae > Streptosporangium > Streptosporangium sp. NPDC001681. The sequence goes on from NZ_JBEOZN010000226.1 coordinate 2,238, forward strand.
CCTTGTATATGGATAGGGCAGAAGGCCCCGGCCGGGCGGGACTTCCGTACCTGCTTGTGAGTGTGCTCTGGCAGCCCACGTCTTACGGCATGGGCGCTCGCCTCGACGCCGGCCCCACGAGTGTCCGAGGTCTCCTCGCGGCTCCGGGTGACGTGACCGTGGGCACGATCAACACTCCAGGAAAGCAAAACCCTTGCCGACTATGACAAAGCTACGGATTAACCGCATCACTACCCTGAGTGTATCAAATTATGACAGAAAGTACTCACGGCCGACCGGTGGGCGGAGGATCGCTGCGATCCTCGGGTCATGAGCGGACCCGCGTCATGTCGAGCGGGTCCGCCCGGTCCGTCAGGACTTTTTCCGGGGCGTGGACTCGATCTGAATGTGCTTTTCCTGCTGTTTGGTGTCAGCGAGTTTGACGCTGACCTCCAGAACCCCCTTGTCGTAGGAAGCCTTGACGTCGTTCTCGTCCACGTCACTGGGCAGCGTGATCGACCGGGTGAAGGAGCCGTAGCGGAACTCCGTCCGCTGCTGGTCCCGCTGCTCGTCACGCCGCTCGGCGTGGATGGTCAGGACGCCGTTGGACAGGGTGATGTCGACATCCTTGTCGGGGTCGATTCCCGGCAACTCGGCCCGCAGCACGTAGCGACCGTCCTTGACGTAGTCCTCGAACTTGATGGGCTGCATCGCCGTCGACTGCATGGCGGAGAGGGGCATGTCCAACCAGTTGAACAGCTCGGGGACGAGGCCTCGCCGCTCGCGGATCATCGGCATGCTCATGGTGTCCTCCTTGTCTACTGGGGTCTTCCCATACCTCCATCACACCACCGGGCAGGACTCGGAGGTAACAGCCAGAGGTCCCTAACACGTAGGTCTTTTGGCCGCCGTGCCCGACGCCGGAAAGCCGCCGACGTCTTTACCGGATCCTTTGGGCCGGAGGTCTCCTCGCCGAGACGGGCGTAGTGCCCGAGGGGCCAGGCCGGCCCTGACCGGAAACCTCGGCCGGCATCGCCGGTAGGCGCTCAGGGGCGGGGCCAGGGACGGCCGGTGAGACGTTCGATATCGGTGTTGAACCGTTTGAGGCAGGCGGCGAAGGTGGCGACCTCCTCGGGCGTCCAGTCGTCCAGTAACTTCTCCATGCTGCGGACGATCTCGTCGCGCTGGTGCTGGAGGCGGCGCTCGCCTTCGGCGCTGATGCGGAACTTGCGGGCGATGCCCCCGTCGGGGTCGGGGATACGTTCGACCAGCCCGGCGCGGAGCATGGCCGAGGTCTGCCGGTTGAGGGTGGAGGGGTCCAGGCCGAACGCCTCGCTGAGCTGCCCGATGGACATCGGGCCGACGATCTGGATGCGACTGAGCAGGAGGTAGGCGCTGCGGTCCAGATGGTCGCCCTCGCGTTCGGCGCTGGACAGGGTCAGGTGGTAGTACCGCCCGAGCAGCATGGTCTCGTACTCGATCGAGTGTGTGGGCTTCTCCATGCTGGTCCCTCTCCAGACTTCCCCGCGCCCTGCTTCGCCGTACGGGTGCGCATCGGCAATCACTATGTATCACCCCCATGTTATGTATTAAGCACATTATGTGTATCGTACACATCGCCTTATTCGTCCAGACAAGGGAGATCCACGTGGACGACTCCACGTCCACCACCCGCCCCGGCGGGATCGTCGGTGTGCTGGCGGTGGCCGGTATCGTCGCCTCACTCATGCAGACCCTGGTGGTGCCGCTGATCGGCGAGCTGCCACGCATGTTGCACACCAACGCGGCCAACGCCTCCTGGGTGATCACCGTCACGCTGCTGGTGGGGGCGGTGGCCGTCCCGGTGATCGGGCGGCTCGGCGACCTGTACGGCAAGCGCCGCATGATGCTGGCCTGCTCGGTGCCGATCATCGCGGGCTGCGTGACCTGTGCGCTGGCCGACTCGGTGACCCAGATGATCATCGGGCGAGGTCTGCAGGGCATGGGCATGGGCATGATCCCGCTGGGCATCAGCGCGCTGCGGGACCTGCTGCCGTCCGAGCGGGTGGGCCCCGCGATCGCGCTGATGAGCTCGTCCATGGGCATCGGCGGAGCGCTCGGGATGCCGGTCGCGGCGGCGGTCGCCGAGTACGCGAGCTGGCGCATACTGTTCTGGGGCGTGGCCGCGCTGAGCGTGCTGGTCGCCGGCCTGATCTGGCTGCTGGTGCCCGCCACGCCCGCCCGGACCACGGGACGCCTCGACGTCGTCGGCGCGCTCGGCCTGGGCATTGGCCTGGTCTGCCTGCTGCTGGGGGTTTCCAAGGGCGCGGACTGGGGCTGGGCGAGCGGAACCACCCTCGGGCTGTTCGCCGTCGCGCTGGTCGTCTTCGTGGTGTGGGGCTGGTGGGAACTGCGAGCCGGTGATCCACTGGTCGACCTGCGCGTCACCGCCCGGCGCCCGGTACTGCTGACCAACGTGGCCTCGGTCGTGGTCGGATTCGCGATGTACGCCCAGGCGCTGATCGTGATTCAGATCCTGCAACTGCCCGAGGCCACCGGGTACGGCCTGGGCCAGTCGATGCTGGCCGCCGGCCTGTGGACGGCTCCGTCGGGCCTGATGATGATGCTGGTCTCGCCGTTGGGTGCGCGGCTGTCGGCCGCTCGCGGCCCCAAGGTCACCCTGGTCACCGGCAGCCTGGTCATGGCGCTCGGGTACGGCTCCTCGATGGCCCTGCTCGGGACGACGTGGGGCCTGCTGGTCGTCACCTGCCTCTGCAGCATAGGCGTCGGGCTGGCCTACGGTGCGATGCCCGCCCTGATCATGAGCGCGGTTCCCCGGTCGGAAACCGCCGCGGCCAACGGCTTCAACTCACTGATGCGCTCCATCGGCACCTCGGTGTCAGCCGCGGTGATCGGTGTCGTCCTCACCCAGATGACCATGCGAGTGGGCGGGCACACCCTGCCGTCCGAGAGCGGCTTCCGCACCGGTCTGCTGATCGGCTGCGGCGTCGCACTCGTCGCCGCGGCGATCGCCTCCGCGATCCCGGCGCGCCGGGCCGGCTCCTCGGCCGAGGACGCCGAGGACGCCGAGGACACCGTCACCGCCGAACCGGCGACCGTGTCCTGACGCCTCCACCGAGGATTTTTGCCGCTCCGGCCTCGAACGCGCGGGTCGTCTTGAACGCCCGGATTCGCCGACCAGCGGCGCCCGGGGTCCGGCCGGACGAGCCGATGTGCCTGGTCAGGACGTTCCTGTCAACGGCGAGAAAAGCCTGTTGCGGACACGGTCAAGAAACTGCGAAGATCATCGCGTTTTGTCATGCCTTTTGTAAGGACTACGGGTGCCCAAAAAGCCGTCGAGCGAATCGGGAGTCCGAGGCCACACCTTGGCGCTCTCGACCCTGCTCGCCTTCGTCATGCTCCTCACGTTCGCGCCGCCGGCGAGCGCCAACGCGTTCGGATGGTCGTATCTGCATCCGTCAGGGTGCTGCGCGCAGGCCGACAACAAGGACCATTACTACAACTACTCGTCGTTGACCTCGTACATGAAGGTCGCGGGCAACTACGCCATGATCAAGCTGGACTCCCAGACCGACATGGCCACGCACTACGACTCCACCCCCGACAAGCACACCGATGTGGAGATGTTCGACCAGTACTACAACGACTACTGGGGCCTCGACTGGGACGGGTCGAGCACCGGAAAGAACATCTACGCCCACGCCAAGTGCGTGCGGATAATCAGCCCGGGGCTCATCAACGGCTGGTGGAAGTGCGACCAGTACGAGATCCGCTTCGATCTGGCCGACATGAGCCGCTTCTCGGAGAACGAGCGTAAGAAGACGACCTGCCACGAGGTCGGGCACACCACCGGGCTCGACCACTCCTCCCAGAGCGACTCCTGCATGAAGTCAGGCCGCTCCACCGTGCGCACCTACACCTCGCACGACGTCGCGCACATCAACGGCCGATTCTGAGGACGGAACACATGCCGAAGACGCTCCGATCCCGCACCGCGGGAGTGAGCCTCACCCTGGTCACCGCCCTGGGCGTGCTGGCCGCCGTCGGTGTGGCCGCAGCCCGGTCCAACGACCCCGCTCCTCCGTTCTGGTCCCTGATGCGCTCCAACGTGGGAGAGTCGACGGGCGAGTACCTCTATGACTCGCTGGACGACCTGACGCCGGGTGCGCCGGCCTCCGGTGCCTTCGCCCCCGCGGCGGCAATGCTGGAGGGCACCATCGTCGGCATCGAGCCGGGGATCGCCTTCGGCTCCGACGACGGCGCGGGCACCGCGCCCATCGTCGGCTACGACGATCCCGACGCGGCGGTCCGCTACGCCAGCCTCGTCGTCAGGGTGGACCGTACGCTGTCCGGACAGCTCGGCCTCGGAGTGCAGAACGGTCAGATCCGGCTGCAGGTCGAGCAGCCCAATCACACCCCCCTGGACATCCTGCGTGCTTCCATCGGCAGCGCGGGGCACGGGCTGTTCTACGTGCACAACGCCCTGGAGCGCAGCCAGGCCGAGGGACGGACCGTGCCTCAGGCGCTGGCCGGCTACCTGGCCTCGGTGCACCTACCGATCGGCGAGGGGGTGTTCGTCGAGCAGGCGCCGGGTGAGCCGGTCATCGCGCCGCTCATGGACAACCCGGAGCGGGTGGACCAGATCCTCAACGGCGGTCCGCCGCCCGTGGAGGAGGAGCCCGAGCTGGAGACCCCCAGGCCGCCCAAGCCCTCGGACTTCCCGCACGGGGAGGACCCCGGCCAGACGCCGACGACCACCCCTGTCCCGGATCCCACGGACGACCCCGACGCCTCGGTGGTGGACGTCCCCGACCCGGTCACGACGGACACCCCCGGCCCCACGGAGAGCGAGCCCGAGGTCGACACGCCGACCCTGGACCGGCTGCTGAACCGCGCGGTGAGCGCGGCCTGAGAGACCGGCACCAACACCGCGTCGGCCACCTGCCGACCCGGCCACTTCGCTGAGGTACGACCCCGCCCCGGTGAACCGGGGCGGGGTCGTACCTCAGCGGAAGACCCCCGTGTGGCCGAGTGAGTAGCGTCCGGGCTGGGGGTAGATGGCCAGGCCATGCGGGCCGGCGTCGACGGCGACCTTGCGGATGAGGTTGCCGTTCTCGGTGTCGAACACGTAGACCACCCCGTCATAGCGTCCGGACAGCCACAGGCGGCGGCCGTCGGCCGACACGCCGCCCATGTCCGGTGAACCGCCGCCGGGGATGTGCCAGGTGTCGATCGGCCGGCGAAGGGCGAAGGAGACGACCGAGACCGATCCGGCGCCCCGGTTGGAGACGTACAGCACCTTCGAGTCCCGGCTGACGTAGAGCCCGTGAGCGCCCGCGCCGGTTTTGATGAAACCCGTGACCCGGAACTCCCCGGCGTCGACGAGCCACACGCCGTCCTTGGCCATGTCGGCGACATAGAAGGTGGTGCCGTCCGGGGAGAGCTTCACGTCCTGCGGCATGTTGGGGTACGGCATGTGTCCGTGCCGCATGGCGTCGTGCGCCATGTCGTGTTCCAGTTCGTACGACGCGTTGTCGCCCTGCGGGGCTGTGCGCCGGATGCCCTTGCGGCGCGTGGTGCCGTCCGCCAGGTCGATGACGGCGCGGACCTTACGGGCGGCTGTGTCGATGACCACCAGCTGGCCGGAGAACTCGCAGCTGCCGAGGAGGAGGGTCCCGTCGGCGGTGAAGTCCGCGTGGTTGATCCCCCGGCAGGGCATGTGCAGCGAGTGCCGGAGCCGCATGGTGCGCGGGTTGAGGAAGTCGAGCCGGTTCTCCCGCTCGGCCATCACCAGGGCGGTGCGGCCGTCCGGGGTGAAGTACAGGTTGTAGGGGTCGTCGACGAACACCGGCTTGCCGACCTTGCCGGTCATGGGGTTGATCGGTGTCAGGGAGTTGCCGTCGTTGTTGTTGACCCAGAGCGTCTTCAGGTCCCACGAGGGGACGACGTGCTGCGGCCGCCCGTCCACCCTGAAGGTGCGGAGCACCCGGTAGGTACGCGGGTCGATCACGCTGACGGTGTTGCCGGGACATCCCTCTGACAACTCTCATGGCGGAGAAGAAGAAGACTACTTCCGCTTACGGAGCGGGCTATAAGGCCGGACAGGAAACTCGCTGCG
>NZ_JBEOZN010000227.1:0-8027 GCF_040298085.1 Streptosporangium sp. NPDC001681
GCGCAGGCCGAGCATCCGGGACGGTTCGTGCTGCTGGATCTGGACGAGGGCCGGGAACGGGACGCGGCGGTGGGTGCGGCGGTGGCCTGCGGTGAGCCGGAGCTGGCGGTGCGGTCGGGGGCGTTCCTGGTGCCCCGGCTGGTCAGGATGGCCCAGCCTGAGCGGCCCGTTCTGGGCTCGGCCGAGCAGCACGGCGGCTCGGACGCGGAGCCGGACGTGGGCTCTGCCGAGCAGTACGGCGGCTCGGTTGAGGTGGCCGCGGGGACGGTGCTGGTGACCGGCGGCACGGGCGGGTTCGGGGCGTTGCTGGCGCGGCATTTGGTGGCCGAGCATGGGGTGCGGCATCTGCTGCTGACCAGCCGGCGAGGGCCGGGCGCTCCGGGTGCGCTGGAGTTGCAGGCGGAGCTGATCGCGCACGGGGCCGAGGTCACGATCGCCGCGTGTGATGTGGGGGATCGGGGTCAGGTGGCGGAGTTACTGGCGCAGGTCCCGGCCGAGCATCCATTGACCGCGGTGGTTCATGCGGCGGGTGTGCTGGACGACGGGACGATCGCGTCGCTGTCGCCGGAGCGGCTGGACGCCGTGCTGCGTCCCAAGGCGGATGCGGCCTGGCATCTGCACGAGCTGACCCGGGATCTGCCGTTGGCGATGTTCGTGCTGGTGTCGTCGGCCAGTGGCCTGGTGTTGGCGGCGGGTCAGGGCAACTATGTGGCGGCCAATGGGTTCTTGGACGCGCTGGCGGCCTATCGGCGGTCGCACGGGTTGGTGGCGACGTCGCTGGCGTACGGGCTGTTGGATATGGCCACCGGGATGGGCGCCGAGTTGTCCGACGCCAACCGGGCCCGTCTTGCCCGGCTGGGGCTGCCGGCGTTGTCCACGGTTGAGGGGGTACGGCTGTTCGATCTGAGTGTGCGGACGGATGCGGCGATGACGGTGCCGCTGCGCGTGGATGTGGAGGTGTTGCGGGGCCGCGGCGATCAGGTGCCGGCGTTGTTGCGGGGGTTGGTGCCGGCGGCGAGGCGGGTGGTTCGTGCGGTCGCCGGCGGTGGCGAAGAGGGCGGGCTGCGGCGGCGTCTGGCAGCCCTGGATCCGGGGGAACGCCGGCGGGTGCTGGAAGAGCTGGTACGGCGGCACGTGGCGGTGGTGCTGGGCCATGCATCAGGCGATGCGGTGGACCCCGGTCGGGCCTTCAGCACGATGGGACTGGATTCGCTGGCCGCGGTGGAGTTGCGCAACCAGCTGGCCGCGGCGACGGGGCTGTCGCTGCCCGCGACACTGGTCTTCGACTACCCGACCTCCCTCAGCGTGGCCGAATTCCTATACGGGGAGTTGTTCGGCTCGGTGGACTCCGAGCAGGTCGCGGATCTGCCGGTGCTGCGTTCGGTGGCGGACGACCCGGTCGTGATCGTGGGGATGGCGTGCCGCTATCCGGGCGGGGTGTCCTCTCCGGCGGATCTGTGGCGGCTGGTGATCGAGGAGACCGACGCGATCACCGGTTTCCCGACGAATCGGGGTTGGGATCTGGATGGCATCTACGATCCGGATCCCGGTCGGGTGGGGACGTCGTACACCCGGCACGGCGGGTTCCTGCATGACGCCGATGAGTTCGATGCGGGATTCTTCGGGATCTCGCCGCGTGAGGCGTTGGCGATGGATCCGCAGCAGCGGCTGCTGCTGGAGGTGTCGTGGGAGGCGGTCGAGCGGGCCGGGATCGAGCCGGTTTCGCTGAAGGGCAGTCCGACCGGGGTGTTCGTGGGCACCAACGGTCAGGACTACGCGAGCCTCACCCTGAACGCCCGGGCGGATGTGGAAGGTCACGCCATTACCGGTATGGCGGCCAGTGTGTTGTCGGGGCGTTTGTCTTACACGCTGGGGTTGGAGGGCCCGGCGGTGACCGTGGATACGGCGTGTTCGTCGTCGCTGGTGGCGTTGCATATGGCGGCGCAGGCACTGCGGTCGGGTGAGTGCTCGCTGGCTCTGGCCGGTGGTGTCTCGGTGATGACCACCCCGTTTGGGTTCATCGAGTTCAGCGCACAGCGTGGGCTGTCGCCTGATGGGCGGTGTAAGGCGTTCTCCGACACCGCTGACGGCACCAGCTGGGGCGAGGGTGTGGGCGTGCTGGTGCTGGAGCGGTTGTCGGACGCGCGGCGTAACGGGCACCAGGTGCTGGCGATCGTGCGTGGGTCGGCGGTGAACCAGGACGGGGCGTCGAATGGGTTGGCGGCGCCGAATGGTCCGTCGCAGCAGCGGGTGATCCGTCAGGCGCTGGCGGGTGCCGGGCTGTCGCCGGCCGAGGTGGACGCGGTGGAGGCGCACGGCACGGGCACCCGGCTGGGTGACCCGATCGAGGCGCAGGCGTTGCTGGCGACCTATGGCAAGGATCGTCCTGAGAATCGGCCGTTGCTGCTGGGGGCGATCAAGTCCAACATCGGTCACACCCAGGCGGCCGCCGGTGTGGCGGGTGTGATCAAGATGGTCATGGCCATGCGCCATGGGGTCCTGCCCAAGACGCTGCACGTGGACGCGCCGTCCTCGCACGTGGACTGGAGCGAGGGTGCGGTCGAGTTGCTGACCGAGCCGGCCGGGTGGCCGCAAACCGACCACCCGCGCCGGGCCGGTGTGTCCTCCTTCGGCATCAGCGGCACCAACGCCCACCTGATCCTCGAGCAGGGGTCGGCGGCTCCGTGGATCGAGGCCGGAACGGTGGCGCCGGACGAGGATCCGGCCGCGGGTGCGGATGTGCTGCCGGTGGTGGTGTCGGGCCGTACGGCTGGGGCGTTGCGGGCACAGGCCGGGCGGCTGGCCGCGCACGTGGAGGGCCACGATGAGCCGGCCTTGGCCGATGTGGCGTTCTCGCTGGCCACGACGCGGTCGGCGTTCGAGCATCGGGCGGTGGTGCTGGCGAGCGACCGTGAGGGTGTACTGGCCGGTTTGGGCGCGCTCGCCGAGGACCGCGCCGGTGCGGGTGTGGTGCGCGGGGTGGCGGCGGTGGAGCCGAGGCTGGCGGTGTTGTTCACCGGTCAGGGGAGCCAGCGGGTGGGGATGGGCCGGGAGTTGTATGACCGGTTCCCGGTGTTCGCGGGGGCGTTGGACGAGGTGATCGCCGAGCTGGACCCGCTGCTCGACGGGCAGTCGGGTGGGTCGTTGCGGGAGGTGTTGTTCGCCGAGCCGGGTTCGGCTGAGGCGGGGTTGCTGGATCGGACGGGGTGGGCGCAGCCGGCTCTGTTCGCGGTGGAGACGGCGTTGTTCCGGTTGGTGTCCTCGTGGGGGGTGCGGCCGGATGTGCTGGCGGGGCACTCGATCGGGGAGATCGCGGCGGCGCATGTGGCCGGGGTGTTGTCGCTGAGCGATGCGTGTGTGTTGGTGGCGGGTCGGGCGTGGTTGATGCAGGCGCTTCCTGCCGGTGGGGCGATGGTGGCGGTGGTGGCGCCCGAGGAGGAGGTCGCCGCCCTGCTGGCGGGGCGTGAGGACGAGGTGTCGGTCGCCGCTGTCAACGGTCCGGCCTCGGTGGTGATCTCCGGGAGTGAGGAGCCGGTGCTTGAGGTGGCGGCCGCCCTGGAGCAGCGGGGGGTCAAGACGCGGCGGTTGCGGGTGTCGCATGCGTTCCATTCGCCGTTGATGGAGCCGATGCTGGAGGAATTCCGCGCGATCGCCGGGACGCTCACCTACAACTCGCCGCGCATCCCGGTGGTGTCCACCCTGACCGGGGAACAGGCGACGGCTGAGCGGTTGTGCTCGCCGGGCTACTGGGTCGACCAGGTGCGTGGCGCGGTCCGCTTCGCCGACGGCGTTCGTGCGTTGCACGGTCTGGGCGTGCGGGCGTATCTGGAGCTGGGCCCCGATGGGGTGCTGAGCGCGATGGCCCAGGACACCCTTGCCACGCTCGCCGGCTCGGACGCCAACGTGCACGAGTCGGCCACCGTACTGGTGCCGGTGTTGCGCAGGGACCGGGATGAGCAGAGCACGGTGATGTCGGCGCTGGCCGAGTTGCACGTGCACGGGGTGCCGGTCGACTGGCGTGCGGTGCTGCCGGGCGGGCACCGGGTTGAACTGCCCACGTACGCCTTCGAGCATCGGCGGTACTGGCCCGAGAACACCGGCGCCGGTATGGGGAATGTGGCGGAGGTGGGGCTGGCCGCGACGTATCACCCGCTGCTGGGTGCGGCGGTGGGTCTGGCCGACTCGGATGGGGTGGTGCTGAGCGGGCGGTTGTCCCTGCGATCACATCCATGGCTGGCCGATCACATGGTGGCCGGAACGGTGATTTTCCCGGGTACCGGATTCCTGGAGCTGGCGATCCGGGCGGGTGACCAGGTCGGCTGTGACATGGTGGAGGAGCTGACCCTGATTACGCCGCTGGTGCTGAACGAGCGGGAAGCGGTCGTGGTGCAGGTGTCGGTGGGTGCGCCCCAGGAGTCGGGCCGCCGGACGGTGAACGTGTATGCCCGTGCTGCCGACGCCCTGGATGGTCAGCCGTGGATACAGCATGCGACCGGTGTGCTGGTGGGCAGTGGCCGGATGGCCGAGATGTTCGACGCGAGTGTGTGGCCGCCGGCTGCGGCGACCGCGATCGAGCTGGACGGGTTGTATGAGGGGTTGGCCGCGGGCGGCTTCGACTATGGTCCGGTGTTCCAGGGGCTGCGGGCGGCATGGCGGGGTGAGGAGGGGGTCTTCGCCGAGGTCGTCCTTCCCGAACAGGCGGCCTCGAGCGCGGGCGCGTTCGGGGTGCATCCGGCGTTGCTGGACGCGGTGCTGCACGCCCTGGCGTTCATAGGACTGGAGCAGGTCGAGGGTGGCCGGTTGCCGTTCTTCTGGGGTGAGGTGTGCCTGCACGCGTCCGGGGCGTCGGCGCTGCGGGTTCGGCTGGTCAAGACGGGCGACGAGGCGGTGTCGCTGACGGCGGTGGACGCCGCGGGGGAACCGGTGTTGTCGGTGCGCTCCCTGGTGTTGCGGCCGATCTCGCGCGACCGGCTGGCTGCCGCCGACGGCGGCCGCGGGGTGGATCGGGACGCGCTGTTCCGGCTGGAGTGGACCATGCTGCCCGATCTGCCGGTGACCGATCCGACGGCGGCGGTAGCGGTCGGGTGCGCGGTGCTTGAGCCTGACACGCTGGGGCTCACGGATGTGTGGGATGCGGCCGGACGGTCGGTCGCGGTTCATCGGGATCTGTCGGCGTTGGCTGAGGCGGGTCCGGTGCCGGCTGTGGTGCTGGCCGAGGTGGCCACGGCGGCGTGCGGAGCCGTGGACGTGGTGGAGTCGGCGCATGAGGTCACCGCCGGCGTGCTGGGCTTGTTGCAGGGGTGGCTGGCCGATGAGCGGTACCGCGACTCCTGCCTGGTGGTGACGACATGCGGTGCGGTGGCGACCGGTGAGGGGGAGTCCCCCGATCCGGTGGCTGCCGCGGTGTGGGGTCTGGTGAGGTCGGCGCAGTCGGAGAATCCAGGCCGGTTCGTGCTGGTGGATGTGGACGGGCAGGAGTCCTCGCTGTCGGTGTTGCCGGCGGTGTTGCCCGCGCTCATGTCCTCGGGCGAGCCGCAGGCGGTGGTGCGCCACGGCGAGGTGCGGGTGGCTCGGCTGGCGTCGCTGGGTTCGGGGGCGGGGTTGCTGCCTCCGGGCGGTGGGGTGCCGTGGCGGCTGGGCAGCCGGGCCAAGGGCAGCCTGGACGCGCTGGAGTTGCTTCCGTTCCCGCAGGCGGCCGAGCCGCTGGGAGCGGGGCAGGTGCGGGTGGCGGTGCGTGCGGCGGGGGTGAACTTCCGCGACCTGCTGGACGGGTTGAACGCGCTGGGCTGGTGGCAGGACAAGGTCGGCCTGATGGGCGGCGAGGCCGCCGGGGTGGTGCTGGAGGTCGGCCCCGGGGTGGAGAGCCTGCGCCCCGGGGATCGGGTGACGGGTCTGGCCGAGGGTGCCTTTGGCCCGGTGGTGATCACCGACGCTACAGCCGTGGCCAAAATTCCCGATCACTGCTCTTTCGAGCAGGCGGCGACGATCCCGGTGGCGTTCCTGACGGCCTATTACGGGCTGATGGACCTGGCCGCTCTGCGGGCGGGCGAGTCGCTGCTGGTGCACGCGGGTGCCGGTGGTGTGGGGATGGCGGCGATCCAGCTGGCTCAGCGGCTTGGGGTGGAGGTGTTCGCCACAGCCAGCCCGGCCAAGTGGGAGGTGCTGCGTTCGCTGGGCATCCCCGAGGATCACATCGCCTCCTCCCGGGATCTGGAGTTCGAGGAGTGCTTCCGGCAGGTGTGCGGGGAGCGGGGGATCGATGTGGTGCTGAACTCGCTGACGGGTGAGTTCATCGATGCCTCGGCGCGGCTGCTGGCCCCAGGAGGCCGGTTCATAGAGATCGGCAAGCTGGACATCCGCGACCAGGAGCAGTTCCCGGAGGGGCTGACCTACCGGTGGTTCGACCTGGGGGATGCCGGCCCCGAGCGGCTGGAGCAGATGCTGGGCGAGTTGATGGGGTTGTTCGCCTCGGGTGAGTTGCGGCCGTTGCCGTTCACGGCGTGGGATGTGCAGCGGGGCCGGGAGGCGTTCCGGTTCATGAGCCAGGCCCGGCACACCGGCAAGATCGTGCTGACCATGCCGCGGCGGTGGGACCCGGACGGCACGGTGCTGATCACTGGTGGCACCGGTGGTCTGGGTGCGGAGCTGGCTCGGCATGTGGTGGCCGAGCACGGGGTGCGGCACCTGCTTTTGGCCGGCCGCCGGGGGTTGGAGGCTCCGGGTGCGGTGGAGTTGCAGGCCGAGCTGATCGCGCATGGGGTCGAGGTCGCGGTCGTGGCGTGTGATGTGGCGGATCGGGAGCAGGTGGCGGCGTTGCTGGCGCGGGTCCCGGCCGAGCATCCGCTCACCGCGGTGGTTCATGCGGCGGGTGTGCTGGATGACGGGACGATCGCGTTGCTGTCGAAGGAGCGGCTGGACACCGTGCTGCGGCCGAAGGTGGATGCGGCGTGGCATCTGCATGAGCTGACCCAGGACATGGATCTGGCGGGGTTTGTGCTGTTTTCGTCGGTGGCCGGGACGTTCGGTGGGCCGGGGCAGGGCAACTACGCGGCGGCGAACACGTTTTTGGATGCGCTGGCCGAGCATCGGCGTGCGCTGGGCCTGGCCGGGGTGTCGGTTGCGTGGGGTGCTTGGGCGCAGGACGCGGGGATGACGGGCACGCTGGGTCAGACGGATATGCGGCGGATTGAGCGGGCGGGGATTTCGGCCTTGACGGTCGAGCAGGGGCTGGCGTTGTTCGACGCGGCTGCTGCGGTGGGTCCTGCGGTGGTGGTGGCGGCGCGGTTGGATGCGTCGGCGGTGGTGCGGGCGGGTGGTGAGGTGCCGCGTCTGCTGCGGGGGTTGGTGCGGGGGGTCCGCCGGTCGGCGGCCTCGGCGTTGGTGCCGGCGGGTGACGGGGCACTGGGTGGGCGGCTGGCCGGGATGGGTGAGGCTGATCGGGTTCGGTTCGTGCTGGAGCTGGTGCGCGCGCAGGCGGCGATGGTGCTGGGGCATGCGTCGCCCGATGCGGTGGAGGTGCGGCGGGAGTTCCGTGACCTGGGCCTCGACAGTCTCACCGCGGTGGAGTTGCGTAACCGGCTGAACGCGGCGACGGGCTTGCGGTTGCCGGCGACGCTGGTGTTCGACTATCCGACTCCGGTTGGTCTGGCGGATTTCCTGCTGGGTGAGTTGCTGGGTGAGCGGGCCGATTCGGGTGTGCTGTCGCCGGTGGTTCGTTCGGTGGCGGACGACCCGGTCGTGATCGTGGGGATGGCGTGCCGTTATCCGGGTGGGGTGGCCTCTCCGGAGGATCTGTGGCGGCTGGTGATCGAGGAGACCGACGCGATCACCGGTTTCCCGACCAACCGCGGTTGGGATCTGGAGGGTATTTACGATCCGGATCCCGGCCGGGTGGGGACGTCGTACACCCGGCACGGCGGGTTCCTGCATGACGCCGATGAGTTCGATCCGGGGTTCTTCGGGATCTCGCCGCGTGAGGCGTTGGCGGTTGATCCGCAGCAGCGGTTGTTGCTGGAGGTGTCGTGGGA
>NZ_JBEOZN010000228.1:0-7997 GCF_040298085.1 Streptosporangium sp. NPDC001681
GCTGGGCAGTGAGTCACGCTGCCGACGACGCGGCCTGAACCGTCGAACCCATCGACGGCGAGGAGCTGCAAGCTCGGTCGTTTACGGCCGAGAAGCTGACACACCAGAGGTCATTCCAGGGATGCGTTATTGAATTGCCCCCTTTGGTCGAGACCGGATGGTTGATTGTGCAGGCCCAGAAAACCCGCAGAGCATAGACGCGTCTCGGCTATAAGGTGCACCCGTGGACACTCTGGAAAGCCTCGTCATCGCCCGGCGGCTGCGCGTCCCCATCGGCGACGCTCCCGCCGGTTCCCACCCGGGCTGGGGAGAGGTGGCCGCCCGCCAGCTCGACGCCGCGCTGTTGAGCGTCGGTTTCAAGTGCTCGGCGGCCCTGCTCGACCGTCTGGCGAGGCTGCGCGGCGAAACCGTGGTCGATCTCGGCGTGCGGGTCCTGGCAGCCGTCCGCCACCTGGTCGGCGACCACGTGCAGCACAACGCCTACTTCCTTAACTTCCCCAAGAACGTCCCCGACACCATCGAGTTCTGGGTCGGGCTCCTGCGGGAGGCGCTGCTCGACCCGGTCGCCGCCACGCGCGTCCAGCCGGCGACGCTCAACCTGCTCGCGTTGCCCGGCTACGGCCACTACCAGCACACCTACGCCGACCTGCTGGCCGCTCACGCCGAGCTGATTCCGCTGGCCGGTGACCGGGTGACCATGCTGGAGTTGGGCGGAAGCCTGGAGTCGGAGGCGCGCGAGCTGTACTTCTCGCTGGCGGGCTCGGAAGTGCCGCTGTCCGCCGAGGACCTGACAGCGCTCCGCACACTGGCCGCGTTCTGCGCCGACGAGCCCGAACGCATCCCGGTGCGCGAGAACCGCGCCATCATCAACGAGGTGCGCCTGGCCGCGGGGCGCCCGCTGCTCGTGGACACGGTGACGGACGTGCTGCGCCTCGCCTGCGGCTGCTCCGGCGGTGACGTCACGCTGTCCGAGCGGACGCGCTTCCGCTCGTTCCGCCGGGCCGAGCGCCGCGCTCTCCTGCAGGCCCTGGACGCGGTCGCGACGCCGGCCAAGCTCGGCGACGTGCCCCGCTACCAGGAGCAGTGGAAGCGGCTCGGCGAGCGGCTGCACCCGCACGAGTACCCGCACCTTCCGCGCGCCGTCCAGGTCTTTGAGGTCGCCCGCGGCGTCCGCCCGGCGCGCAGCTTCGACAGCCGCGTCGAGGCGGCCCTGTCGGCCGACCGTACCGGCGACGCGGTCGAGCTGCTGGGGAAGGCGCCTGGCGCGTTGCTGCGCCGTCTCGATCACCTGCTGCGGACCGGCACGTCGGCTTCGGCTGTGCTGGACGCCGCTGAGAAGGCCGCGGTGGGTGCTTCCGGCCGGGTGCTGCTGTCGTTGCGTGAGCACCTGCAGAACCGGCTCGCGCCGGCCGCCGGGCGTGTCTTCGCCAACCGGCACGGCCGGGCATGGGCGACGGCTGATGCCCGCTCCCCGATCGAGGAGAGCGTCGTGTCGCGGGCGGCGGCCATCCTGGACGAGGAGATCACCCGGCGGCTTCCCGACCTCGGCGAGCTGATCGTTGATCCCGAGGCGCTCGACGTCGCCCTGCCGCTGTCGGGCAAGGCCGTCGCGCCCGGGCTTGGCATGTTGCCGCGCGGTTCGCTGTCGGCGGTGGACGGGGAGCTGCTGCGGTTCTTCGTCTACTGGCGACAGGCCGAGCGGCGCACCGACTACGACCTGTCGGCCCTGATGTTGGACGCCTCCTACGGCAATCCTGAGCACATCTCGTGGACGAGCTACCGCAACGGCTTCGCTGAATACTCCGGCGACCTCACCGACGCCGCTGACGGTGCGAGTGAGTTCATCAACATCCGCCTTGCCCAGGCGACCCGGTCGATCATCATTCCGCAGGTGAACATCTACAGCGGCGAAGCGTTCGACGAAGCCGCCGAGGCGTTCTTCGGCTTCATGAGCAGGGACGCCGAGCAGGAGGGCCTGCCGTTCGAGCCGCGCACGGTACGGATGAAGTCCGACCTGCGTGGATCAGGCCGCGTCGCCCTCCCGCTTGTCTTCCTGCGCGGTGACGACGGCGCCTGGCGGGCGAAGTGGCTGCACCTCTACCTGAAGGGCCACCCCGGCTTCAACCAGGTGGAAGGTAACCGCGTCACGGCCTCTCTCCTGGTGCGCTCAATCGTCGAGCGCGACCACCTGCGGGTCCGATACCTGGCCGATCTACTGCGGCAGAAGGGCTCGTCGGGTGAGCACACCACCTACATCGGCTTGCAGGTGCCGGCCGATCTACCGAAGGGCGCGCGGGTGTACACGCCTGGGACGCTGCACGAGCTGATCCCCGCCTGATAGTGTGGAGATCGCGAGGTCATGGGAGGGCTTCCTTCTCACCTTTTTTGGAAAAGTATCTAGCCTTCCCGCTTTCCTCGTGTTCTGGTCGTGAGGCCATTCGAGAGCTTCCTTCTCACCTGGTTCGATTCCAGGTAGACCCCAGTGGGTCTACTGGCGCTTCTAGTCCTCGGGCCTTCCTCACGACCGGTCGGCTACGCACTGCTTGCATGGCTTTTTACCTGCTGCGCGGGCGTCCGCCTCGCTCATTTCCAGGATGTCGTGGAGCGTGTATCCGGCCTGTTCGCTGCCGCGGCGACCTGCCTGGAACCCTGAACACTCGGTCAGGTGGTAGTAGTCGCTGGCTTTGGTCGTGATGAACAACGTCATTCCCGGCTCCTAGAAAGGTTTGTCCGCTGCGGCGCGGGCTGTGGCGAGTCTCGCCTCCACCTCACGGCGGAGCCAGGACAGCATGTCCTTGCTCAACGGTCCTCCTCGGTGATGCCGCGGGCGCTCATCAGTAGTTTCCTTCGGCGACTTGGAGGACAGTCAGGCCCAGTGAACGCCACATCTTGACCACGCCCGCGCGGTCGTCAATGACCCCAGCGATCTTCCTGAGGGTGAAGTTCCGCTGGTAGATGTCGCGTTTCACCTTCACGTCGGGCCGGTTGTCGTGGTCGTCGCGCATCCACAGGCCCTCGGCGTCGTCGAGGTGGCCGACGTTGGCGGCCAGCCACATCTCCGTTTGGCGGCGGCACTGTTCCTTGCGTCCGGACACGTAGGCGATCGGATGTCCGGCGAGGATCAGCGCCTGAACGACAGCGACGACGGGCGGGTTTGGTGTGTCCTCCCCTACCCGGTGCCAGTCGTAGGGGTTCCGGTCTCCTCGGAGGGCTAGGGTGCCGTCGAGGTCGACGATCCACAGAGCTTTACTCATGGCTTCAGCCACTCCTGCATCCAGCACTTGGCGTATGCCTTCACAATCCATTGGTTGACCCGCTTCATGTCCGGCTGGTCGGGCAGGTCGGAGGTGACGGTGAGAGGCTGTACACGGTCAGGTCCAGGTCACCGTGACCGGAGCGGACGCCTTCGGGTTGGGTGCGGAACACGTATTGGTCGAACCGGTTGAGGCCCATCACGTAGTCGGGTGGCTCCAGGCAGATGCCCATCTCGTCTCGGTCGTCGGTGCCGATGATGTTCGTGCCGTGGACGCCTGAGCCGACCTGGCAGCGCAGGATCGTCAACGTGTCGGCGATGGCCTGGAACTCGGGGGTGGAATGCTTGGTCCAGCTCACATGTCCTCCTGGGGGGCTGGCTGCCAGCCTGCCACCTCGCGGGCGGTGGTCAACGGTCAGACCTCCTTCACGGGCAGGAATCGTTCGGCTGGCCAGTGGCCTGTGATGGCCTCGGTGTCGTGTTTACCGCGTTGGCATCGGTGCAAGATCAGGGTGACCTGGCCGCCGCCGATGGTGTACGTGTCGTGTCTGACGTCCACGGCCTGCATGCGGTGCCGATGAAACCAGGTCACGGCGTCTCCTCGGGGGTGGCGATGGCGGCTCCGGGCAGGGCTCCGATGATCTCGACGCCGAGGAGGCACCCGTCCTCGTCCACGTAGAAGACAGTCTCTTCGCCAATCGGGAAAACTGCTGAGCAGGTAGGCGCCCCACGGCTGGCCGTAGCGCCGCACCTTTACCACAGCGAGATCTGCCCCGACGGTCGCGTATTGCCACTCGGGGAGATCTGTGTTTGGCCCAGCTGTTTCGGCGGTCGGGCCGGGTTCGTCTGGCAGGCACCGGCCTGACCTCACCGGCGCCCGCGTGCTCGCCGAGCTCGGCGACGACCGCGCCCGCTTTGCCGACGCCCGCGCGCTGAAGGCTTACGCCGGATCGGCGCCCATCACCCGCGCCTCGGGCAAGAGCCTGGTCGTCCACCACCGCAAGGTGAAGAACCAACGCCTGGCCGCCGTCGGCTACGTCTGGGCCTTCGCCTCCCTGCGAGCACCGGGCCCCAGAGCCCACTACGACCATCGGCGCGCTGAGGGCGATCGGCACTCCAGCGCGCTGCGTAACACTTTCAACCGGATGCTCGGCTGCCTGCACCACTGCCTGCAAAAGCGGAAGGCTTACGACGAATACGCGGCCTTCCCGCCGCGCACTCAACGCGTGGCGTGAAGGCCCGCTAAGCCCTCCACCACCTTCCTATCGCCCGAACCGGTCTGTCCGGCGAAAACCGATGGATCACGAGGACACTGCCATCCAGACTGGGCCGCATGATGAAAGACGACCTGGTATCGGCGGCGACAATCAGGGAGGCCGAGGGAGTCAGGAGGCTGCTGGACGGCGCTGTGTCCCCGGATGAGCCCAACGAGGACGGCAGCACGGCCCTCTATCAAGCCGCCGTGCAGGGGGACGCGGGCATCGTGCGGATGTTGCTGGCGGCCGGCGCCGATCCCGACCGGGAGAGCGGGGTGACAGCGAAGGGCTGCCCCCTGTGTGCCGCCGCGGCCTGGGGACATCTCAAAGCGGTGATTGCGCTGCTCGACGCCGGCGCCGATCCCGACCGGCGAGAGGACATCGAAAGGACCGCGATGACGGCCCTGCACTGGGCGGCGTCGAACGAGCACCTGGCTGTCGTGAGAACACTGCTCGACCGGGGCGCCGACCCCGACCTCGATGATTCCGCCGGGCGCACCGCCCTGTCTCATGCCGCCGAGCGCGGCGCGACGGCATGAGGTCCGGAGGCGGCGCAGGCAGATGAGGCTGCATGCCAGGGCGAGCAGGCCCTGATGAAGATCGGCGCGGTGTTCGTAGCGGATGCGTAGCCGTTTGAACTGATGTAGCCAGGTGAAGGTCCGCTCGACCACCCACCGGATGGCGCCCAGCCCGGAGCCATGTGGGGTGCCGCGGCGGGCGATGACCGGCGTGATCCCGCGCGTGCGCAGGTGGCGGCGGTGGCTGGGGGTGGTCATGGCCGCGATCGGCGTACAGGCGTCGGGGTTCGCGCCGGGGACGGCCGTGCACTCCGCGGATGGGCGGAACCTTGTCCAGCAGGGGAAACGGCTGCGTGACGTCGTGGTGGTCGCCGCCGGTCACCGATGCCGCCAGTGGGGCGCCGTGCGCATCCACGATCAGGTGCTGCTTGGATCCAGGTCGTCCTCGATCGGCCCTAAACCGCAAAGACTTGTTCGCGAAGAAGTCTTTGCGAAGAAGTCTTTGCGGTTTAGGGTGGACGGTATGACTGACCCAAGAGTGAAGCTGGATGGTCCGCAAACCGAAGCGGACGCGGTTGTTCTGGATGCCAAGGGGCTGCGCGCCTTGGCGCACCCGGTACGCGTGCAGTTGGTCGGGCTGCTGCGGAAGTACGGCCCGTCCACGGCTACCCGCCTCGCGGAACGGCTGAGCGTGAATTCCGGCACGGCCAGCTACCACCTGCGTCAGCTCGGCGCGGCCGGTTTTGTCGAGGAGGACACGGAACGCGGTAACGCGCGAGAGCGCTGGTGGCGCTCGGTACACCGGACGACCTGGTTCAACGACCCGGACCTGGCCGAGCGAGAGCCCGAGGCCGCACTGGCCTACCTGCAGTCTGTCGCCGCCATCTACACCCTGCGCACTCAGCAGGCGCTGAACGAGCTGCGGACGATGCCTCGCGCGTGGCGGGATTCTTTCGACATGAGCGACTGGGCCCTTCGGCTCACGCCCGAGGAGACCGCCGCTCTGTACCGGGAGTTGCGGGACGTCATCGCCCGCTACCGGCGGGATACGCCGGAGATGGCGGCGAGGGCCCCCGAGGGAGCCGAACGGGTCGCCCTTATCACCTACATCCTGCCTGAGCTGGACGCGCCCGCAGCGGCGGCAGTTCATGCCGGTCCCGAGAATGCGTTAGGAACGGAGAGGTCTTGAGGGAGGGTGTTTCGGGCGCTGACCGCATATCCGGCAGGCGGTCCTTACGGCCGCTGGGTGGAGTGCTGGCGGCCATGGCCGTGTCGCTGACCGGTACTCGGATCTCGGCCGTGGCATTGCCCTGGTTCGTGCTCGTGACGACCGGCAGCGCCACCCAGACCGGGCTGGTCGCCTTCTTTCAGATGGCTCCATACGTGGTGGTCAAGGCGTTCACCGGGCCACTGGTGGACCGGATCGGCCCACGGCCTGTTTCCTGGACCACGGATCTGGTCAGCGCGGCCGCCGCTGCCATGGTTCCTCTGCTCCACGCCCTGCACCTACTGTCTTTTCCGCTCCTGCTGGTCTTGGTCGCGGTGATTGGCGCGGCCCGTGGCCCAGGCGACCTGGCCAAGGAAGTCATGGTGCCGGAAGCAGCTGAGCGCGGTGGGGTACCGCTGGAGCGGGCCACCGGTCTGTCCGGCGTGATCGAGCGGCTTGCTTCCACCGTTGGCCCAGCAGTCGGCGGCTCGCTGGTGGCGCTGCTCGGCCCTTTGACAGGGCTTGTCGTCAACGCGGGCTGCTTTGCTCTCGGATCAGTGATCATCGGACTGGCGTTGCCTCGCGGTATGGGGCACGCAACCGTGGAAGCCTCGTCACAGGAAGACGAAACGGGACCGGGCTACTGGCGACGATTCGGCGAGGGCTTCACCTTCCTTCGCGGCGAGCCGTTGCTGCTCACCGTCATCGTCATGGTGGGGATCACCAACCTGCTGGACGCGGCGATCAACTCGGTGCTCATCCCCGTCTGGGCCAAAGAGTCCGGCAACGGGCCGACTGCGATCGGCCTGATGGGCAGTGCGATGGGAGCCGCGGCGGTCGCCGGGAGCCTGATCGCTGCGGCGGCCGCGCACAGGCTGAATCGCAGGGCGGTGGTTCTCATCGGATTCCTGTTGGCCGGGGCGCCGAGATTCCTGATCCTCGCCTTCGATGCCCCGCTGGGGGTGGTATTGGCCGTCTTTGCCGTCAGTGGGTTCGGTGCCGGCTTCATCAACCCAGTGCTGGGGGCCGTCCTCTTCGAACGGGTGCCGCGCCGCATGCTTGGCCGGGTCAACGCGCTCGGTGACTCGCTGGGCTGGGCCGGGATCCCTCTCGGCGGCCTGCTCGCTGGGGCGGCGGTGGCCGCTGTCGGACTCGCGCCGGTACTGCTCGTCTGCGGGGCCGTGTACTTTCTCACCACGAACCTGGCGGGACTGCGGCCGGAGTGGTGCGAGATGGACCGTACGGGTGGGCGGGGCACTCCAAGGAAGACGCCTCACAATGCGGTGCGGATGTAGCGACATGACGCTCCCGCGGAGGAGAGTGTCCCCCGGGGCCTTCAGACGTTCTCGGCGCTTTCGTCGGCCGCATTCGGGTCGTGCGGCGGACGCAGGCCCGGCACCGGGGACCGCGTGAAGGCGTAGCGGCCGAGGAGGTTGACATGGTCGAACTGGAGCGGGGAGAGCCGGGCGAGCAGTTCGTCGGTTATGGGGAAGCCGTTGGCGGCCGGCTGCTTGACGGCGGCGTCGATGTGGAGACTGTTGAACAGCACCACGGCGTTGAGTGCCAGGCCGAGGGGGCCGGTCTCTCCAGGCATGGAAGCCCGACTCCGAGACGCTTGAATGCGGCAGCAGACCTGGATGGGAAGTCCTTCGGCGGCCATCACCGCGTTGGCCTCGAACCGCCTTTTGGGGGCACCGCCTCTCTCAACAGCTCGGCGGCACGCCTGGTCACGGCCAGCTCGGTCTCCAATTCGGCGATCCGGC
>NZ_JBEOZN010000229.1:0-7791 GCF_040298085.1 Streptosporangium sp. NPDC001681
CGAGGTCGAGGAGGGATTCATGTCCCGCAGACATGTCGTCGCCACGGGCTGCGTGCTGGCGGTCACCGCGCTCACCCTGACGGGCGTGCCGGCCGACGCCAGGCCCCGGGCGAGGAGTGTGGTCACCGCGTCCGCCTGGAAACCGCCGTCGGGCATGCTGGAGGCGCTCCAACGCGACCTGGGACTGACCAGGCGGCAGGCCCAGGCGCGCCTGCTCAACGAGGCCCGCATGATTCCGATCGCGGCGCAGCTCCGCAGGAGGCTCGCCGACCGTTTCGGCGGCTCATGGCTGATGGGAGCCGTTTCGCAGACCCTTGTGGTGGCCACCACCGACGAGGCCGACATCCCCCACATCATCGCGGCGGGTGCCCGGGCCGAGATCGTTCCCCGGTCGTTGGCGGAACTCCTCCTGCTCAGGGAGAAGGCCGACGACGTGCTGCCCGCCAAGCCGCGCGTGGCGGGCGTGCGCTACGTCGACGCGAAGAGAAACAGGGTGGTCGTCCTGTCCGCGCAGCCCACGGTGGCCGAGGACCTCATCAAGGGTGCGAATGTGGACACGGACGCGGTGAGCGTGGTGTCGTCCACCGAGCAGCCCCAGCCCCTCCACGATGTGCAGGGCGGCGACGCCTACTACATCGGTGTCGCGAGCCGCTGCTCGATCGGTTTCTCGGTGACCCGCGAAGCCCAGCCGGGTTTCGTCAGTGCCGGTCACTGCGGTAAGACGGGTGATGCCACCACCGGCTTCAACCGGGTGCCCCAGGGGACCTTCCAGGCGTCGGTCTTCCCGGGCAAGGACTACGCCTGGGTCGCGGTGAACCACAACTGGATGCCCAAGCCGGCGGTCAGCAACGGCATCGGCGGCACCGTGTCCGTCGTCGGCTCCAAGGTGGCCGTCGAGGGTTCCTCGGTCTGCCGATCCGGCTCCACCACCGACTGGCACTGCGGAGTCATCCTGCAGCTCGATACCAGCATCACCTACCCCCAGGGTGCGGTCTCCGGATTGACCCGCACGAACGTCTGCGCCGAGCCGGGTGACTCGGGTGGTTCGTTCATCTCGGTGGACCAGGCCCAGGGGGTCGCCTCCGGCGGCTCCGGGGACTGCACCTCGGGTGGCGTCACCTATTTCCAGCCGGTCAACGAGATCCTCAACGCCTACGGCCTGACCCTGGTGACCGACACGATCACCTCGCCGAGCACGGGCACCTGCACCGGCTACCCGAAGATCTACGTCGGTAATCTGGAGAGCGGTCAGGTCGTCTACCGGCCGAGCACCAGCTACTACCGGGCGACCGTCGCAGGTCAGCACCATGGCTGCCTGGACGGGGACGACGGCGTCGACCTCGACCTCTACCTCGAGAAGTGGAAGGGGACCGGTTGGGGCACCGTCGCCGTCTCGGACAGTTCGGGTCCCGACGAGCAGATCAGCTACACCGGCACGCCCGGTGCCTACCGCTACCGGGTGGCCTCCGTGAGCGGCTCCAGCCCCTACATCCTGGGGTTCACGACACCGTGACAACCGGTCCTGTGCCCTCAGCGGACCCGCTGGGGGCACAGCTAGAAGTGAAAATCACCATATTTCGGGTTCGTGTGCTTTTGTAACGAAGCCGAAGGTCGGCAACGGGGATCTCCGACCGTAGGATGTCCAGCGACCGTGACCGCTGATGGGGGCTCGTGATGGCGCTGGACGAGACGACCGAGGAGCTGGCCCGGGCGGCCGCCCAAGGTGACCACCGCGCGCTCGGCGAGCTGCTGAAGCGTATCGAGCCCGCGGTGCTCCGGCACTGCGGGCGCATCCTTCCCTTCCGGCAGGACGCGGAGGAGGCCTGCCAGGACACCCTGCTGGCGGTGGCACGCAACATCGGCCGCTTCGAGGGGCGCGCCAAGTTCAGCACCTGGCTGCACATCGTGACCGCCAACTGCGCCAGGACCACCTACCGTTCGCTGAAGCGTCGCGCCGCGGAGCAGAGCTCGGACGAGTTGCCGCTGCAGAAGCCGGACGTCGCCAGGGTGAGCGTGATCGCCGGGTCCAGGCTGGACCTGCTCGACGTGATGGAGGCCCTGGAGGCGGAGAAGCCCGATCTCGCCCAGGCACTGGTGCTGCGCGACATCTGCCAGCTCGACTACAACGAGGTGGCCGAGCAACTCGGCATCCCGCTGGGCACCGCCAAGTCCCGCATTCACCAGGCGCGCAAGTACGTCCAGGGCGCTCTGGGCGACGCCTACGGCTTCTGATCTCGACGGGGCCGGGGAACGCGAGCCGGTCCTGGGGGGCGCCCCTCGCGAGAACGAGGGCGCGCCGGCGAGGCGAGATCCCGATCGAAATCGTCTGCCGCGTGGCGTGTGGCTTTTGGGGGTCTTGGAGGCAACGGCTGGATTAGGGTGGCGTTGCCCGTGGGGCGCTCTCCCCCTCTTGCTGTGGAAGCCGAGGTCGAGGAGGGATTCATGTCCCGCAGACATGTCGTCGCCACGGGCTGCGTGCTGGCGGTCACCGCGCTCACCCTGACGGGCGTGCCGGCCGTCGCCGCCGGACCGAAGGTGACGGGTGTTCCGGTCACCGCGCCCGTCTGGAAACCGCCGTCGGGCATGCTGGAGGCGCTCCAACGCGACCTGGAACTGACCAGGGAACAGGCCCAGGCACGCCTGCTCAACGAGGCTCGCCTGACGGGAGTGGCGGCGGAGCTCCGTGCGAGACTCGGTGACCGTTTCGGCGGCTCGTGGCTGATGGGAACCATCGCGCAGACCCTTGTGGTGGCCACCACCAACGAGGCCGACATCCCCCACATCATCGCGGCGGGTGCCCGGGCCGAGGTCGTCAAGCGGTCGCTGGCGGAGCTCGACAGGCACATAGACGGCCTCGACCAGTCGGTACCCGGTGCCAAGAACGAGGGAAGTGTCCGCTATGTCGATGCCAGGAACAACAGGGTCGTCGTCCTGTCGTCGGAGCCGTTGGTCGCGGAGGACCTCATCGAGGCCGCCGGCCTCGACACGGAGGCGGTGAAGGTGGTGCCGTCCACCGAGCGGCCCCGGCTCCTCAGTGACGTGCAGGGTGGTGACGCCTACTACGTCGGTGTCGCGAGTCGTTGCTCCGTCGGTTTCTCGGTGATGCGCGGGACCCAGGCGGGTTTCGTCAGTGCCGGTCACTGCGGTAAGACCGGCGATGCCACCACCGGTTTCAACCGGGTGCCCCAGGGGGTCTTCCGGGCGTCGTCCTTTCCCGAGAACGACTATGCCTGGGTCGCGGTGAACGCCGGCTGGAGCCCCAAGCCGGTGGTGAGCAACGGCGTCGGCGGTACCGTGCCCGTCGCGGGCTCCAGGCCGGCCCTGGAGGGTGCCTCGATCTGCCGGTCCGGCTCCACCACCGATTGGCACTGCGGTCTCATCCGGCAGCTCAGTGCCAGCGTCACCTACCCCCAGGGCACCATCCACGGCCTGGGCCGTACCAGTGTCTGCGCCGAGCCGGGTGACTCGGGTGGTTCGTTCATCTCGGTGGACCAGGCCCAGGGAGTCACCTCCGGCGGCTCCGGGGACTGCACCACGGGTGGCGTCACCTACTTCCAGCCGCTCAACGAGATCCTCACCGCCTACGACCTGACCCTGCTGACCGACAGCACCGCCAGCTCGTCGGGTGACATCTCCCCGGGCACCGCTCCATCGGGCAAGCAGGACTGCAGCGGCTACCCGAAGACCTACACCGGCACGCTGAACAACGGTCAGTCCGTCTCCCAGCCGAGCCGGTACTACCGGGCCGCCGTCGCCGGTACGCACTCCGCCTGCCTGGACGGCGGTGACGGCGTCGACTTCGACCTCTACCTCCAAAGGTGGCAACGGTCGAGCTGGACCACCGTCGCCACCTCCGAGGGCGCGGGCCCCGACGAGCAGATCAGCTACACCGGCCCGCCCGGCTTCTACCGCTACCAGGTGGTCTCCGTGAGCGGCTCCAGCCCCTACACACTGAAGACCAAAGCCCCCTGACCCGCCTTCCGCGGGAGGTTCCACGGGACGTCCACCGTGGTGCGGTGCCTGCGGGCAGTGGCGGAGCGCCCCTGGGGCCGGGGAGCTCTGTCCGTCAGGTAACACGTCATGTCTCGTAGAGTGAGACAGGTGGCCGGGGCGGCGGTACGGCGATGTAGAGTGCTTAGGACCTGCGTGTCAGGTTTCCAACTGAATATTTGCTCATCCAGAGGGGTGGAGGGATCGGCCCTGCGAAGCCCCGGCAACCATCCCGGTTCAAGACTCGTGATCGACACGAGGTCAGCCGGGACAGGTGCCAATTCCGGTCTGTGACCAGGGTGGTCCGCAGACGAAGATGAGGGAAAGGCCTCGCTTCATGGCGCTCGCAACCACTGAGAACACCACCGCCTCGCTTGGTCGTGTCGAAGACACGCAAAACCAGCAGTTCGGCCCCGCCGTGGCCCTGTCCTGTCGCGAGTGCGGTGCCCGCTACGACCTCGGCCCGAGCTTCGCCTGTGCCGAGTGTTTCGGGCCCCTTGAGATCGCCTACGACTTCGGGCGGGTGACCCGGGAGCAGATCGCCGAGGGGCCGGCCAACATCTGGCGTTACCGCTCGCTGCTGCCCGTCCCCGCCGACGTGGCCACCAAGCCCAACATGGAGCCCGGCTGGACCAGGCTCGTCAACGCCGGCAACCTCGCCCGTGAACTGGGCATGCGCTCGCTGCACGTGAAGGACGACTCCGGCAACCCCACGCACTCCTTCAAGGACCGCGTGGTGGCCATCGCCGTCGAGGCGGCCCGTAACTTCGGCTTCCACACCCTCTCCTGCTCCTCCACCGGCAACCTGGCCGGTGCCGCTGCCGCCGCCGCCGCGCGGGCCGGGCTGGACGCCTGCGTGTTCATCCCCGCCGACCTGGAGCAGGCCAAGGTCGTCATGGCCTCCGTGTACGGGGGCAGGCTCATCGGCATCGAGGGCACCTACGACGATGTGAACCGTTTCTGCTCGGAGCTCATCGGCGACGAGCTGGGCGAGAAGTGGGGCTTCGTCAACGTCAACCTGCGGCCGTACTACGCCGAGGGCTCCAAGACGCTGGCGTACGAGATCGCCGAGCAGCTCGGCTGGCGCGTTCCCGACCAGATCGTCGTGCCGGTCGCGTCGGGCTCCCAGCTCACGAAGATCGACAAGGGTTTCAAGGAGCTGATCGAGCTCGGTCTCGTCGAGGACAGGCCGTACAAGATCTTTGCGGCCCAGGCCGAGGGGTGCTCCCCGGTCTCCGCCGCCTACAAGGCGGGCCACGACGTGATCCGCCCGGTGAAGCCGGACACGATCGCCAAGTCGCTGGCGATCGGCAACCCCGCCGACGGCCCGTACGTGCTGGACATCGCCCGCCGTACCGGCGGCGCGGTCGAGGACGTCACCGACCCCGAGATCGTCGACGCGATCCGGTTGCTGGCCAGGACCGAGGGCATCTTCGCCGAGACCGCCGGAGGTGTCACCGTCGGCGTGCTTCGCAAGCTGGTCGCGACAGGGAGGCTCGACCCGGAGGCGGAGACCGTGGTCCTCAACACCGGCGACGGTCTCAAGACCCTCGACGCGGTGGCCGCCGAGGCGCGCCCCACCGCCGTGATCCGCCCCTCTCTTGACGCATTCCGTGCGGCAATCGCCTAGAAATCGTGAAAGGTACTGAATTATGAGCGTTTCCGTGCGGATTCCGACGATTCTCCGGACTTACACCGATGGTGCTGCCGAGGTGACCGGAGAGGGTGAGACCCTGCGCGACGTCCTCCAGAAGCTTGACGCGGACTTCCCGGGGATCGGCGCCCGAATTCTTGATGAAACGGGCAAGATTCGCCGTTTTGTCAACGTCTATGTCGGAGATGAGGATGTCCGCTTCGCCGACAACCTCGACACGGCCACGCCCTCCGGCGTCCAGATCTCCATCATCCCGGCGGTCGCCGGAGGCTGAGTCCCGCCCCGCCCGCACTGCGCCGGTCGCACCCGCCTCACCTTCCGGGGCGCTCGCGACGCCTCTCCAGGACACCCGCCCGGCTCCGGCCGCGTGCGGGTGTCCTGCTTTGTGGCGTAAACCGGTATTCGCGGTGGGGAAAGATAATGTAATCTTTAACTAACTAATAGTGATAGTCAAACTGTGTTCTCGTACTAAATGCTCTTGTAAAGAGCTAGTTTGGTGCTTGACTCTGTTGCCCTACCGGTTCCCACAGGTATGGTCGAGGACGATCGATGTGGCGAAGTCCGCCCCGGAGATTGAGGACTTCGCGCGAGGAATGGGCGTCGTCCTTAAGTCCAGTAAGAGGAGTCGCAAGTGGCGCAGGGCACCGTCAAATGGTTCAACGCGGACAAGGGCTACGGCTTCATCGCGGTAGACGGTGGTAAGGATGTGTTCGTCCATTACTCCGCGATCATGATGGATGGCTACCGTGCACTCGAGCAGGGCCAGCGAGTCGAGTTCGAGATCACCCAAGGTCAGAAGGGTCCCCAGGCGGAGTCCGTCCGGGCGGTCTGACATGGCCGTCCCGTGAACCCGCAGGGAGGGGTCGGTGGACCCCGCGGCAACGCGGTCCGCTGGATCCACACCGCCTAGGCCCGGCTCGCCTCCCCAACCGGCGAGCCGGGTCTTCGCTTTGCGCGGAACGCACGCCTGCATGACGTGGAGCATGCGCTGACGTGGCCTGGAGCGGATGTCCGCGCCGGGCGCGGCGCAGGTCAAGGGATCGTGGCTTGCACTCGACAAGGTAGAGTGCTAAACACATTGTTGGCACTCGCGCATAGAGAGTGCCAACCCTGGATCGAGGCGATGGGGCCCGCCGAACGGAGTCGTGGGCCCACATGCCGTCGCGGGCGTCGGCTCGGTCCGGTGCAAGCCACCCTGTCTCTGGGAGGTCTAGCCGTATGGCAGCCAAGATGATCGCGTTTAACGAGGACGCCAGGCGCGGTCTCGAGCGTGGCATGAACCAGCTCGCGGACGCCGTTAAGGTGACCCTCGGCCCCAAGGGCCGCAATGTCGTTCTGGAGAAGAAGTGGGGCGCCCCCACCATCACCAACGATGGTGTCTCCATTGCGAAGGAGATCGAGCTCGAGGACCCGTGGGAGAAGATCGGGGCCGAGCTCGTCAAGGAGGTCGCCAAGAAGACCGACGACGTCGCGGGTGACGGCACCACCACCGCCACCGTGCTCGCTCAGGCTCTCGTACGCGAGGGTCTCCGCAACGTCGCCGCCGGCGCCAACCCGATGTCCCTGAAGAAGGGCATCGAGGCCGCCGTCGAGCGCGTCTCGGAGGAGCTGTCCAAGCTGGCCAAGGACGTGGAGACGAAGGCGCAGATCGCCTCCACCGCCTCCATCTCCGCGGGTGACCCGCAGATCGGCGAGATGATCGCCGAGGCGATGGACAAGGTCGGCAAGGAAGGCGTCATCACCGTCGAGGAGAGCAACACCTTCGGCCTGGAGCTTGAGCTCACCGAGGGTATGCGCTTCGACAAGGGCCTCACCTCGATGTACTTCGTGACCGACCCGGAGCGTATGGAGGCCGTCCTCGACGACCCGTACATCCTGGTCGTCAACTCCAAGGTGTCCGCCAACAAGGACCTGCTCCCGGTTCTCGACAAGGTCGTGCAGGCCGGCAAGCCGCTGCTGATCATCGCCGAGGACGTCGAGGGCGAGGCCCTGGCCACCCTGGTCGTCAACAAGATCCGCGGTCTGTTCCGCTCGGTCGCCGTCAAGGCGCCCGGCTTCGGTGACCGCCGCAAGGCCATGCTGGGCGACATCGGCATCCTGACCGGTGCCCAGGTCATCAGCGAGGACCTCGGCCTCAAGCTGGAGTC
>NZ_JBEOZN010000230.1:0-7785 GCF_040298085.1 Streptosporangium sp. NPDC001681
CGGTGGCGAACCCCTTGACGTGCTTGGTCCGGGGGAGTCGTAGCCGGGGGAAGCCGTAGCGGTCGGTGCGGGTACGGCAGTAGGTGCCGCGCCCGATCGCCTTGACCACGAGCACGGTGGACGGCCAGGCGGTCACGGTGTCGAGCGAGCCGACGTGCAGCGCGTCCAACGTGTGCGACTTGGCGGCGCCGATACGGGAGCGGTTCCACTTCGTGCGGCCACCGGAGGCGGTGTGAACCGACAGGCCGGTCGCCTCCAGGGCCCGCCACAGCGCCCACCGGGTGGCGTTGACCGCGGCGGCGTCCCGTAGCGGAGCCTTCGCCTGCCGGAGGATCCTCGCGAGGAGGGCGGGTTTGTCCTTGAGGAATTCCTGAACGGGGGTGGCGTTCTTGGTCTGGTTGCAGCCGATGCAGGCCAGGGTGAGGTTGCTGATCCGGTCCGAGCCGCCCCGGCTGCGGGGGTGGATGTGGTCGAGGTTGAGCGGTACGCCGCTGGCGCCGCAGTAGGCGCAGGTGCGCCCCCATTTGGCGAGCAGGTATTCGCGGACCTCGTACCCGGCGAGGGTGCCCTGCTGGTATTCCGCTCCTTCGAGCGGCTTGCCCGCCGAGAGGGTGTGGGTGTCGAAGGAGACCTTCTCCACGTGGACGGTGGTGACGGGTGCCCACCGGGTGAGCCGCGCCACCCATGACATGGTGGTGTCGATGCGGTGTCGCAGGGACGGCGCGAGCCACCCTTTCGGTTTGGTGCGGTTGAGGAACCGGGGGGAGCGGTAGCGCAGGTTCGCGCTGCGGCGTCGCCGTCGATACCGCGAGCGGGCGGTGAGCCTGTCGCGGATCGCCGCGCCTCGGTGGTCGAGTTGGATCGCATACCGTCCGGCCCGGCTCCCCTCATGGTTGGTGAACACGGCCAGGCCGGTGTGCTTGCTGCCAGGGTCGATGCCCACGTGCACGCCTTCGACGGTCGAGGTCGCCACGTCGCGGTCTTTGAGGCGGATGACGAACGGGGTGTGGCGGTGAACCACCGCCCGTCCGGCCGCCAGCAGGCGGCGGGCACGAGCGGGATGGCAGGGGTCGAGCGGGTGGCCGCGGGCGTCCAAGACGAACACGACGGGGTGAACCTCACGGTTGGCTCCCTCGGACGCCGCAGCGCCCTGGGGGTGACGCCGAACGGACCGGGTGCCGGTCGGTTCGATCTCCCCTCGCCCAGGTCGAACACCAGGTACCGCCTGGCGGCGGTGTCCGTGAGCCGTTTCGTGCCCACCCTCGGGCGTGTCTGCTCCCACGGATTCGAGAGCCTGGGGCTGAGGAAGCACCCCAAGGTCGGTCTGCGATCTTGTGTTCAACGTAGCCATCACAATGCACCTCCTTGAGCTGACGGCTAGGGCTGGTCAACGCGGGGCTTGTCAAGCGCATCGCTGCACCTCAAGCCCCCTCCTTCAGGAGCGGGTCGTTGACGGCGGCTTGCCGGGACGAACTGGCCATCTCGGCCTCGGAGGTCGAGAAGCTGCGAACCATGGTGGCCGAACACAACGGCCGCGTCCTGGGTTTCGCCACTCTGGAAGGGAACCCGCCGGAGGGGCCTTGGGCATGCTCTTCGTCGAACCGGACGCCATCGGCCAAGGCGTCGGCCGCCGCCTGTTCGAGCATGCCGTCGCCGCTGCGGGGGACCTCGGCTTCGCGCGCCTGACCATCGACGCGGACCCGAACGCGGAACCGTTCTACCTGGCCATGGGCGCCACCAGAATCGGCGCGACCCCCTCAGGGGCCATCCCTGGGCGGTTGCTACCCCTACTCGCGATCACCATTGTCGGACGCGACGCCGAGGACGAGATTCCAGTTACTGATCTCTCCTCCTGAGTCAGGGTGCGCGACCGCCGCCACTCACTCCCCGACCGCATCGACAGGGGATCCGGACTGCCGACGGTTTTACAGGCCATGCCCGTTCTCAGCGGTCTACAGTCCCTGACCTGCGGCAGGGCTTCTCTTCCCGTCAGCGACGAGCTTGATCATTACCCGCATATCGCACGCCAGAACCGAACCTCACCGCGACCGCCCGTAGCCGAGGGAAGGGCCATGGGGCTCTGCCTTGTGATTCGACGACCGAGCGGTATCGATCATGCACACATCCAGCAGTAGAGCATCTGATCGTCCTTCTTCGCTCGGCGTGCCAGTCCGACAAGCTCCTCGACCAGAGAGAGCATGTATCCCACGTCAACCGAGGTGAAGTGCGAGAACTCCTCGATCTTCGCCCAGCGTTCCGCCACCACCGGGAGGCGTGAGTCACCCGCGCCGGCGAGGATGTCGCGCGCGTTCACCGGCAACTCGGCGATACCTGGTCCGTCCAGGTAGGGGGAGTCTTCCGGCAGGGCATCCCACTCCTCGTCACTTTGCGGGGTGCCCTCCGGTGGCGGGTACAAGGGCACCGTATCGACCAGATCCGTGGAGAAGTCGACATCGCCGATGAACGCCACAAGCTGCCCCAGGATCACATGAGGGTCGATCCACTTGGTCTCCACGGCGTCGAACTCGGGAGTTCTGCGAGAAGGGTCAGCGATCACACGGGAATGTTCCGGCTGGACGATTGCTGTCTCACGATCCGCAGCTCGGTAGTACTCATAGAAAACGCCCATGCGAGTGCTCCTGTCCTGGCATGCGAAACATGGTCAGCTTCTCGGCCAACGGGCAAGCTAGAGGATGTCGCCGCATCCGCGAAAGAGCGGCCCGGGGTCGGCATGGCGCACGGTACACGCCTCGTCTGAACTGATCTTCTCGTCTGCCTCGACCCACCACGAGCCGGCCTGCTGGGCTTGCCTGGGCCGTAGCAGGCGGGAGGATCCGGCCCACCTCAGCCATTCACGGTCTCGCGCTGGAACGTCGATCATCCCGGAGCCGAAGTGCCCCTGTCAGGGGCTGCTCTTGGGTAAAGGGGGTAGGCAACCGGCATAATCGTGGCGTGTTCAATAAGATGCCTGGTCCATTCAGACTCCTCATGGGCGTGCTGCTGTTGTCATTGGCGATTCGTGGTCTCAAGTGGATAAGCGGTGTGGATCCCTACGTGCGTGGACCGTTCGATTGGGCGTTCTTGATCGCCGCAGGTCTTGGCATGGCTCTTGCGCTGGCGGTGGCCGTGGCGGGTTTTCGAAAGGCACACAGACGTGAATACGGTGAGCCTGCGCTAGGGGAAGCACCTGATGGGCCGCGTAATCGCCTGCTCATATCCTCGGGAGGCATGTTCATAGTGATGGCGGCGGTGCTGTCGTCGATTCTCTCGCTGCTCGCGTCCACGGATGGCGGGGACCCTTACACAACGGGGCCGCTCGATTGGGCCTCGTGGGCGAGCATGGGGCTCGTCTTCGTGTTGCTTTTCGGACTGATTGCCTGGATCGCGGGTAAGGGTCTCATGCAGCGGGAGCGGATTGGCCGACATTGATCGGAAAGACGCCGTAGGCACTGCGTAGTGGCTGGGGTCGGTGGTCGGAACGACCTCAAGGCGACGGCGCGGCCCTGGTGCGGCGAGTTGATAGGTGTGGCGGGCGGCCCGATTCCCGCCGCCGTTCGGGACCGGCGCCCACGCCGCACGCCCGGACGGCGGGCGGTGGGAGGGCCGTGCGGCGGCGCGCCGCGCCGCCGCCTTGATGCCTTCGTGGCTCACACATATTCCGCGCGCCCCCCACCTGATCTATGGTGATCGTCGTCAATTGGAGGTCACCCGTGAACAGGCTCGGCCGACGAGGCTTCGTGTTCGTATCTCTCATGATGGGCGCGGTTGTTTCGCAACCGATCAACACCGCCGCGGCCTATCGAGAGTCCTCTACAGTACATGTCGAGGTATCAACGAGAATCGCGAAGCCGCCTGCCCCGACTCTCCCGAAAAAGCTGTCGGAGCCGATCCGGTATGCCTACTCGCCCTGTGGTGACTTCGGGAAGACGTGTGGCGTGTGGCACGTGGTCACCACCTCCGGAAAGCAGTGGGCAGTCCGTGACGCGCTACCGGACGAAGACCTGGGCAAGATCGCTGTGTCACCGGATGGCGTCCGGCTCGCTTACGTGCTCGCCAAGAGCGAACGCCTCGTGATCCGCGACCTTAAGCGAGGGATGGTCCGTGTCGTCCCAACCCCGAAGAGTTGGCAAGGGGGGGAGATGTCTTTCGGGTTCTCCCGCAACAGTCGCTGGTTGGCAGTCGACTCGATAGGCGGCCACCCCAAGTCGCGTGCCATCCGATATGACGTGAAAACCGCCAAGGTTCTCACTCTCCCACGGGCGTGTTGTGTCATCGGCATCTCTGATGTAGGCACAACCTTCGTGGCCGTTCACAAGGACTCCGCCAAGACAACGGAGGCGAGCGCTGTGCGTCCGGGGAGGACGTCAAAGGTCCGTTTTCCGATTCTCCCCTACCTGATGCTGTCGAAGACTCACGTCTCTCCCGATGGCCACCTGCTTGCATTCGATGGCGAGAAGTATGGCGTGCCATCCCGCACCATTGGCACCTTGGATGCGAAGACCGGCCAGATCGTTAGCCGTGTCACCCCCGATATCGACGGTCTACGGGAGATCGAAAGCTTTGTCTACTGGTACGACACCAGCAGGGTGCTCATTCATATCGAGACAAAGGGGTATGAACCCCAGCTCTACCTGGTCGATGTCCATACCGGCCGTGCGGAGCGAGTGTTGTTGCCCGAGGAGGCGTTCGATCTCCACTCCGTGATCGTGAGCTCACATGTCGAGGTCGCCGAGTGAGGCTCCGGCGACGAGAGCGAAACAAGGTCGGTCAAGCTTGGCATCAGTACTGCTTCGGTCACTCCCGTGCCGGATCGGACACGGGATGGAGCTCCGGCTTATCGCCTGGTTGGCTGCAGTCTCATTCAATCGGGTGAGAGTGAGCTCTGCGGGCGCGTCATTCACAGAGACTTGTCGGCGCTTGTGGGTGGAGGCTGACGATGTACTTCCCCTGAGAAGGCGCCTTCCCTATGTCTGCAGCCATTTGATCAGTCATATCTATCTACTTAACGTCGATTCGTTCCGTCGTTGGAGTGGACGGTGCGGCCCGAGTGGCGGGCCGCGCGAGAACGGCCTCCGAGGCCGCACGCGCAGCGTGCGACCCGCAAGTCCGTCCGGGTACAGGGCAAGCGGCTCTGGCTCGGCGTCCTGGACGAGGGTGGCCCCCACTCACCGCATCCGCTTCTCACTCAGTCCGACGAGGAGGGAGGGCGGGGCCTGGCGCTGGTCGCCGGATTGGCGACGAACTGGGGTGTGACCGGAGATGAAACGGGCCGCATCGTGTGGGCCGTTCTGGATCTGCTTTCCCGGCCGGCGGTACGGCAGTGAGCTGTCTGGCTGCTCACGTTCCGATCCCCCAAGTCGATCATGCTCGGCTTACCTGGATGGACCCGCGACTTGGTGAGCGGTGCCGGGTGCTTGCCTGGACCTGTCACTGCCGCTCGGTCGTCTACGAGCTGTGCGCCTCGGGCGGTCAGGGCTTCCTTCGTCGGACCGTGCAGGGAACACCTCGCACCGTCCAGGAGACCGGCCGGACACGCATGGCCGAAGGTCAAGAGCTGTGGGCGGCGATGCTGACGGGCCGCGCTCGATGACCAGGGGTGTGCCAAAGCGTCGTTCGGCGATCCGGGCAGCAAGCCTGAAAACAGGCGAAACTCTTAAACCCGTACTGTCAAGGGGGATAGACGGCATTTCGTCTAGGGGTCTAGACTCGGCGGAGCACCACCGAAAGGGAACCACCGTGCCACCGAGTGACCTTGAGCGGATCGCCGCCATCGACGACCCGTACCTGTTGATCCGGACCGCGACCGAACGGCTGAGCGCCGCTCAACAGGAGGTCACCGAGCTGGCCCGGCTACGACGTCGGGTGATTCAAGAGCTGCATGCCCAAGGTGTCTCCTACGCGCAGATCGCCGAACAAGCCGGGCTCTCACGCGGGCGCATTCACCAGATCAAACACACCGGACCAGCCCCGGAAGGCGCGTTCCTCGGCACGGGCATGGTCACCGTGGTCACCCCCCTGCGGCTCGACCCCGAGAAGAAGCGGCCCGTCCTCGCCCTGGACGACATGCGCTCGGGCCAGCGCCTGGAAGAGCTCGCCAAATCCTTCGGGCTCGCCGTCGCCTCGGACAACGTCACCATCGACGGTCAGATCGACCTCGACCGGCCCAACCTCGTGGTCGTCTGCGGCCCCCGTATGTCCGAGGCGATGCAGGCGGCCTACGACACCGACCCCGTCATTCGGTGGGAACGCGACGACCTCGGCTGGCTGCTGCGCGACACCCGTACCGGTGTCGCTTACCGGTCGGGCACCCAGGTCGTCCCGGAGCAGCCGACCGATTCGGCTTATCTCGGCCGTCTCCCCCGGCCGGACGGCAACGGCACCTTCCTGGCCATCGCCGGAATCCGCACCAACGGCTCCCTCGGCGTGGTGGACCTGCTCACCTCGGAGATCGCGACGATCTGGGGACAGGTCGGAGACCAGCGCTTCTCCACCGTGGTCAGCGTGGAGTACGACCCCGACAGCGGGGAACCAACCCGAACCAAACTTGCCAGTCCGCTCTATCGACACGAGGACGACTGACATGCGGCTCACCCTTGCCACCGAACCCGCCTATCCCGACCGACCAAACGAAGACTTCATCGGCGCTACCCCTGATGCCGTCGTTCTCCTGGACGGCGCCGGCACCCCTGCGGATCTGGAATCGGGCTGCTCCCACGGCGTCGCCTGGTATTCACATACCCTCGGCTCGACTCTCCTGGCCGGAATGACCCAAAGCGCCGACTCCTTGACCACGATCCTGGCCGCAGGGATCAAAGCGACAGCCTCGATGCATGACTTCTGCTGCGACCTCTCTCATCCCGGCTCGCCCTCGGCCACCGTGGTCATGCTCCGCCGTACGGCCGACACCCTGGACTGGCTCGTGCTGGCCGACTCCGTGCTCGTCCTCGACGTCCTCGATGCCGACCCCATGGTCATCTGCGACGAGCGGGAAGCCCTGACCGGTAACCGCTACCGGGATCCGATGAACGCCGCTGCCGGGGGACCCCGGAATACCTCCAGGCACTGAGCCGCTACATGGAGGCCATGCGCGCACACCGCAACGTCGACGGGGGATTCTGGGTTGCCGCGGTCGATCCCCTGGCCGCAGAACAGGCGTTGACCGGAACGGTGCCGGTCGACCGGGTACGGGCCGTTGCGGTCCTGAGTGACGGAGCGTCCCGGCTCGTCGACCGATTCGGCCTGGCCACCTGGCGGCAACTCCTCGACCTCGTCGACCACGACGGCCCAGCCGAGCTGATTCGTCAGGTCCGCGAGGCCGAACGCTCCGATCCGAACGGCTCCCGCTGGCCGCGAGGGAAGATCTTCGATGATGCCACGGCCGTCTACGGCAGGATCACCTGACGAAGGAAGCAGCACGCTGCCCTGCCAGTTGTGCCGACGGAAGACAGAGGTCATACGCAAGTGGCCAGTCGCGACCCCGACGTACATCTCGGACGTGTGAGCCAGTAACCGCCCCTGACGCTCTACGCCTTCAATCAACCCGGAGATGTCCTACGCCGTGTAGGCCTCCTTGCGTTATGCACATGTGTCCACACCGCTCATGCGCGATGCCGGGGAACGCCTGGCCTCGGCGCTCTGGGGGAGTCCTGAACCCCCGTTGCAACTAGGGCTGCAACTATGACGCCCTTGAAGATCAAAAAAGGCCCTCTCCCGAAATCTGGGAGAGGGCCTCTGAACTGCGGAGGCTCGGGGATTTGAACCCCGGATGGGCGGTAAACCCAAACC
>NZ_JBEOZN010000231.1:0-7579 GCF_040298085.1 Streptosporangium sp. NPDC001681
GCTACAACGTCTATCGCAACGGCACCAAGGTCGGCAGTGCCACCGGGACCACCTTCTCCGAGGCCCCCGGTGCGGGCACCCACAGCTACCAGGTGAGCGCGACCAACGCCTCGGGTGAGTCGGCGAAGTCGGGCGCGGTCTCCGCGACCGTCACCAACATGCCGCCCCCCGGCGACCTGCCCAAGCGGGTGCTGGTCGGCTACCTGCACGCCTCCTTCGCCAACGGCTCCGGCTACATCCGGATGGCCGACGTCCCCAATGAGTGGAACGTCATCAACCTGTCCTTCGGCGAGCCCACCTCGGTGACCTCGGGGGACATCCGCTTCACCCAGTGCCCGGTCGCCGAGTGCCCCAACGTCGAGTCCGAGGCGGAGTTCATCGCCGGAATCCGGGCCAAGCAGGCACTCGGCAAGAAGGTGCTGATCTCGATCGGCGGCCAGAACGGCCAGGTCCAGCTGAGCACCACGGCCGCGCGCGACAAGTTCGTCCAGTCGGTGAGCGCCATCATCGACAAGTACGGCCTGGACGGGCTGGACATCGACTTCGAAGGCCACTCCCTCTACCTCGACAGCGGCGACACCAACCTGTCCGCACCCACCACCCCGGTCATCGTCAACCTGATCTCCGCGCTGAAGACCCTCAAGGCCAGGTACGGAGCCCGGTTCGTACTGACCATGGCCCCCGAGACGTTCTTCGTCCAGCTGGGCTACCAGTTCTACGGCCCGGGACCGAACGGCTCCGCCGACCGGCGGGCCGCCTCCTACCTCCCGGTCATCCACGCGATGCGTAACGACCTGACCCTGCTGCACGTCCAGGACTACAACTCCGGGCCGATCACCGGGCTGGACAACCAGTACCACACCATGGGCACCCATGACTTCCACGTCGCCATGACCGACATGCTGCTCGCGGGCTTCCCGATCGCCGGCAACCCGGCCAACGTCTTCCCCGCGCTACGCCAGGACCAGGTCGCCATCGGCCTGCCCGCCGCCGCGTACGCGGGCAACGGCTTCACCACGGTGGCGGAGGTCCAGAAGGCCTTCGACTGCCTGGCGAAGGGGACCAACTGCGGTTCGTACCGGCCCAGGGGGGTCTACCCGAACCTCCGCGGCCTGATGACCTGGTCCATCAACTGGGACAGGTACAACGCCTTCGAGTTCTCCCGCAACCACCGGGCCTATCTCGACGGTCTGGGCTGAGAACTCCTCGCCGCCGGGAGAGACGGACTTCCGGCGGCGAGGTTCCACCCCTCCGCGTCCGCAGGTCTCACGGGGCTTACACCCGGAGCGGTTCGCGATCATCACTCTTCGTGACGGCCCGGATTCCCAAGGTCGCCAAAACTGGCAGAGAGGTCTCGGTTTAGAGACCGGGTGGCCGGTCGGCGGTGAGGTCCGGCAGGCTAGGGGCCGTCATGGACTACGCAATTCTCACGGGGTTCGTCCTCGTCACAGGTGTCGTACTCGCCCTGGTCGCACAGTGGAAGGGCTGGCGGCCCTCACTGCCGGCCGTGCTGGTGGTCGGAATCGTCTTCAGGGTGCTCATCATGACCACCTCGGCGATGGACACCTGGCAGCCGGTCGACTTCGTCAACAGCTTCAAACCCGCGGGTGAGGCGGTCCTGAACCGTGAGGATCCCGTCCTGGGGAGCAACGGCGGCTGGCACTTCCTGCCGACCATCCCCTACGTCTACGGCTTCCTGCTCTGGCTGGGCATCCCCTGGGAGATCGGCGGGCGCCTGGTCACCGTGGTCGCCGACATCGCGCTGATCCCGCTGGTCGGCAAGCTCGCCGGAGGCTCCAAGGCGTCGTTGCGCGCCTTCCAGTACGCCTGCAACCCGCTGGCCATCCTGGTCGCCTCCGTGCACGGCCAGGTCGAGCCGGTCGCCCTGGTCTTCGGCGTCGCCGCCTTCGTCGTCGCCCGGGGGCCCGGCGACCCCGACCGGCCGGGCATCCGGACCGACGTGGTCGCGCTGGTGCGAGGCAGCGTCGCGTTCCGAGGCCTCCCCGGTGCCATACGGCATGCCACGGGTCCCACCGGCGTGGTCCGCAGGGCGCTCACCCCGCGCCCAGGCGACCGGCAGTCCCTACGCCGCGCCCTGTGCGCGGGGCTGCTGATGGGCCTGGCGCTCTGTGCCAAGAGCTGGCCGATCTGGCTCATCCCGGGCATGCTCCTGCTGCTGCCCACCTTCCGCGCCCGCGTCGTGGCGTTCGTGGCCACCGGCATCGCGCCGATCTTCTTCCTGGTCACCCTGCCGATCTTCGCCGGCACCTCGCTGAGCCAGATCCCCGAGGTCATCCGGGTGATCCAGGACGTCCGCCCGATCGTCGGCCAGTGGGGTTACAGCGCCATCTACATGCACGGCGTCAACGATCTGCACCAGGGGATCGCCACGTTCGGCACCCGTCTGGTCTACGTCACCCTGCTGGTGACCGCCTTCCTGTGGCGCCGCGCCGACCCGGTCGACCTCACCACGGCGCTGCTGATCGCCTTCATGGTCGCCACTCCCAGGCTCGGTGCGCAGTACCTCCTGTGGTTCATGCCGTTCCTGGTCGCCCGTCCGACCCGTTTCGCCTGGCCGGCCATCATCGGCGTGTCCTTCTGGGCCGCGTACGGCTACCTCTACATGACCCAGTTCGACTCCGCCACCTGGCGGAGCCTCCATGTCTTCTGGTCCCAGGGCTCCATCGTGCTCCTGCCGATCCTGGTGCTCGCGATGCCCTGGGCGCGCCGCGTCTTCAAAGCACCTGACGCTCCCGAGGAACCGCCATCCCTGCGGCCCGTCCCGGCCTCCCCTAGCCTGTCACCGCCGTGATGAGTTAGCTGGTTAGTGTAGGTAGGTGTGACGAACACTGTGGAAATCCTGCGCTACACGGCCTTCACCCATGATCCTGAAGGGGGGAACCCCGCCGGGATCGTCCTCGACGCGGCGGGGCTCTCCGACGAGGAGATGCTCGCCATCGCCGCCGAGGTCGGATACTCCGAGACGGCGTTCGTGACCGCTCGCGACGACGGGCGGCGCGCCTTCCGGGTCCGGTACTTCGCGCCCTCGACGGAGGTGGCGTTCTGCGGGCACGCCACGATCGCCACCTCGGTGGCCCTGGCCGAGCGCCTCGGGACCGGCCGGCTGGTCTTCGACACGAACGCCGGTGAGATCGTCATCGACACCGAGATCGCCGACGACGCGCTCCGCGCCACGCTCACCAGCGTCCCCACCTACTCCCGGCCCGTCGCGGAGGAGACGCTGGAGGAGGCCCTCGCCGCCCTCGGCTGGTCCCGCGACGAACTCGACCCGGCCTTTCCTCCACACGTCGCGTTCGGCGGCGTGCAGCACCTCGTGGTCGCCGCGGCCTCGCGCGAGCGCCTGGCCGACCTCGACTACGACTACGAGCGGCTGAAGGCACTGATGATCCGCGAGGACTGGACGACGGTGAACCTGTTCTGGCGGGAGAGCGACGAGCGGTTCCACACCCGCAACCCTTTCCCGGTCGGGGGCGTCGTGGAGGATCCGGCCACCGGGGCCGCGGCCGCCGCCTTCGGCGGCTACCTGCGCACTCTCGACTCCGGCTGCTCGGAGTTCACCGTCATCCAGGGGGTGGACATGGGACGGCCCAGCACGCTGAAGGTCTCGATCGCCTCGGCCGACGGCCGGAGCCGGGTGAGCGGCGGAGCGGTGGCGCTGGAGATCGTCTGAATCCCCGGCACGGCTTGACTTTGACCAAGCACTTGCTCAAGATCCGGGTGTGGTGACATTCGCGGACCTGATCCGGGCGCGGGCCGGTGACGAACATCCCGGCCTGCGCTTCGAGGACGAGAGCTACAGCTGGGCGCGGATCGTCCACGAGGCGGAACTGCGGGCGGCACTGGCCCTGGACATGCGGGAGCCGGGCCGCCCGTTCCACCTCGGCGTCCTGCTGGAGAACGTCCCCGAGTACGTCTTCTGGATCTTCGCCGCGGCCCTCTCGGGCGCGACCCTGGTCGGCATCAACCCCACCCGGCGCGGCGCGGAACTCGCCGCGGACATCCGGCACACCGACTGCCACCTCGTCGTCACCGACACCCCGCGCTCCGCCCTGCTCGACGGTCTCGACCTCGGGCTGCCACCCGGCCGGGTCCTGCTCGCCGACACCGACGGCTACCGCGCGCTGCTGGCCCGCCGCACCGGCAGCGAGGCGAGGGCGGCCCTCGACGCCGAGAAGCCGCCACGGCCCGAGGAGGCGTTGCTGCTGCTCTTCACCTCGGGCTCGACCGGATCACCGAAGGCGGTGATCTGCGGTCAGGGGCGGCTGGCGGCCATCGCGGGGCGGGGCGGCCGGTTCGGGATCGACCGGGAGTCGGTGACCTACCTCGCGATGCCGCTCTTCCACGGCAACGCCGTCATGGCCAACCTGGCGATGGCCACCGGCGTGGGCGCGACGGTGGCGATGCGCCGCCGCTTCAGCGCCTCGGAGTTCCTCGCCGACATCCGCAGGTACGGCGTCACCTACTTCAACTACGTCGGCCGTGCCCTCGCGTACATCCTGGCCACCCCCGAACGCGACGACGACTCCCGTAACCCGCTGCGGGCCGCCTTCGGGACCGAGGCCTCCTCCCGCGACCTGACCGAGTTCGCCAGGCGGTTCGGTGCCCAGATCATCGAGGGGTACGGCTCCTCCGAGGGGGCGATCGCGATCAGCAAGGTTCCCGGAACCCCGGCCGACGCGCTCGGCCTGCCGCAGCAGGGGATGGACGTCGCCGTCCACGACCCCGCCACCGGCCGCGAGTGTCCGCGGGCCCGCTTCGACGACAGTGGCGGGCTGGTCAACGGGCACGAGGCGATCGGCGAGATCGTCCGGCGCGACGCCTCCTTCGAGGGCTACTACAACAACGCCGAGGCGGACGCCCAGCGGCTCCGCGACGGCTGGTACTGGAGCGGCGACCTCGCCTACCGCGACAGCGCCGGATACTTCTACTTCGCGGGCAGGGACGCCGACCGGCTCCGGGTGGACAGCGAGAACTTCGCCGCCGCGCCCGTCGAGCGCATCCTCGCCCGCTACCCGGGCACGGTCATGTGCGCCGTCTACGCGGTGCCCGACCCGCGCACCGGCGACCAGGTCATGGCCGCGCTGGAACTCGACGGCGACTTCGAACCTGCCGGATTCGCCGCGTTCCTCAACGCCCAGCCCGACCTCGGCACCAAGTGGGCTCCCCGCTTCGTACGGCTGACACCGGAGATGCCGCTCACCGCCACCAACAAGGTGGACAAGAGCGGCCTGCGGCGTCAGCTGTGGGAGTGCGCCGACCCGGTGTGGTGGCGGCCGGGACGTGACCTCGCCTATGTTCCGCTGACCGAGGAGGCGTGCTCGGCACTGCGTGCCAGGTTCGTCGACTTCGGCCGCGCCCGGCTGCTTCCCTAGTGCCCGTCAGTATCCGTCGCCGGACTGTCCGATCAGCCGGCCCAGGGGAACTCCCGCCAGTCGCCGTACCTCGTTCGCCATGTGAGCCTGGTCGGCGTATCCGCTGGCCGCGGCGACCTCGGCCGCCGCGATGCCGCGTCTGGCCAGCCGCAGCGCCCGCTGGAACCTGACCACCCGCTGCAGTGTCTTCGGGCCGTACCCGAAGGCCCGCAGGGACCGACGCAGAAGCTGCCGCTCGCCGAGCCCCAGATCCCAGGCCACCTCCCTGACGCTCCGCCCCGCCAGCAGTGCCTCGGCGATCGCCGACGCGGCGGGATCGGGCTCGGACGTCGTGCGCATTCGTACGGCCAGAACCCGTTGCACGGCGTCGATGACCGGCTCCGGTGCCCCTCCCGTGAAGGGGGCCAGCTCGGACAGTTCCCTGAGCGGTCCCAGCTCGGACAGCGGTACCCGCAGGTCGCGCAGGCTGTCGAGCGGCACGCCGAACACCCCGCCCGCCGCGCCGGATCTGAACCGGATCCCGATGTAGCGGTCGCCCGGCGACATCCACACGGTTTTCGGGCCGGTGTCGGGGCCCGCGACCTGTGCTCCTCTCGGACCCCAGATCAGATCCACACAGCCGTCGGGCACGACCAGCTGGGGCATGCCCGTGGTCGTGACGGCGGTCGCCTCGTTGCTCCACACGCAGGCCACCCGCCCGGCGACGCGGGGGTCCGGAGCCCACTCGCGATACATGACCTCAGGTTACGGGCGGCTGTCTCCTCCTCCGTTCTTCTCCTGCCGGTCGCCCGTCGTCGAGTCTTCCGCCGCCGGCTGCCCCTCGTCGGGCACATTCCCCGAGACGAGGGCGGCGGCCCACTCGCCGTCGGGATCGCTGTCGATCAGCAACGTGCGGGTCAGCAGGCTGAGCGGGATGGCCAGCAGCGCGCCCAGCGGGCCGAGCAGGAACGTCCACAGGATGAGCGAGATGAAGGTCAGGGTCGTGGACAGCCCGACGGCGTCACCGAGGTACTTGGGCTGGATCAGCGACTGCACCACGAAATTGATCAACACATAGGCGACGATCACGAAGAGCATGGTTTTGGGGCCGCCCGA
The DNA here is from genome assembly GCF_040298085.1 of Streptosporangium sp. NPDC001681. Taxonomy (NCBI): domain Bacteria; kingdom Bacillati; phylum Actinomycetota; class Actinomycetes; order Streptosporangiales; family Streptosporangiaceae; genus Streptosporangium; species Streptosporangium sp. NPDC001681. Next base: position 6,489 of record NZ_JBEOZN010000231.1, read on the forward strand.
CAGGAGGCCGAGCAGGGCGGGCGGTATCAGGCCCAGGACGAAGCCGATGTTGGGGATGTAGTTGGTGATCAGTGCCACCACGCCCCAGAGGAGGGGGAGCGGCACGTCGAGAAACCAGAGCGCGGCCACGTCCAACGCGGAGCAGACCAGCCCGAACGCCGTCGACACCACAAGATAACGACGGGTCCGGTGGGCGAAGTCGTGGAGCGCACCGATGAGCAGGGGTCTGCGCGCCGCCCCCATGGCGAGAATCCGGGAGAAGGCCTGCGCGTCCAGGCACATGGCCAGGAGCAGGACGATGATGAGAACGATGCCGGAGAACGCGCCCACCAGCCCGCTGAGGAATTCCTGCGCGATCGTGAAGACCTTGCCGGGATAGAAGGAGTTGATCGCCTGGTTTATCTGCCGCGTGCCGATGCCGAGGTTCGCCGCCAGTTCCTGTGCCTGCAGCACGAGCTGCTGGAACTGCTTGTCATAGGTGGGTATGAGAGCGGCCAGTTGCGCGATGGCAAGGGTCAGGACCGCCACCATGCCCAGGAGTATCAGCAGCACGATCACCAGGGGGACGGCCACTAGTACCCACCCGGGAGCGCCGTGCCGGTGAAGCCAGGTCCTGACCGGGGAGACCGCCAGGACCAGGACCAGTGCCAGCAGTGCCGGTCCAACGATCGAGTTGACTTGCCTGATCCCGCCCAGGACGATCACCGCACTCGCGGCGCAGAGAAGCACGACGAGCGCCCTGGGCAATACTCGCTGGTCCGTCATATTCGATCTCTACCCAGCGAGCGGGAAACACGTCTCCACGGGGCACGCGCTTTGATTTGACGGGACCCGGCGGCGTACATAGAGTTCACAGGCCCGAGGAGGTCGGCGGAGATCGCCAAAGCCTCGGGACCACCCTTTTGATCAGTTCCCTCGTCGGGACGCATGCGTCGCGCCGAGATCCGATTGGACAACAACCGGATGTTGGAGTAAGTTAGAGGGGTTGCCCTGGAAACAGGGTGGTCGCAATCCTAGCGGATTCGGCGGGTCTGGGTCGATGGTCGGGAAGCCGACAAGTTGACACAAACCCGGCAGATCCGATAAGATGG
>NZ_JBEOZN010000232.1:0-7439 GCF_040298085.1 Streptosporangium sp. NPDC001681
CTCTCCGGGGCGGTCCGGGCCCGCCGGAATCCGGCCTCTCAGCGAAAGAACCACCCTGTGACCAGCACCACCCCAGCCCGACGAGCGGGGAGAGAGCCGGCCCCGCGGGCGATCAGCCGGCCGCCGCCCCGCGCGAAGCGCCGAGGTGCGCCGGAATCGCGGGAGTCACCACCTCACGCCACGTCGAGCCGGGTGGCGTCTCCATCCGCGAGCAGACCCCCACGGTTTCGAGCGCCCGGCGATAGGCGTTCATCTGCCTCTCCGGTGATCCGGCCCGCCCCCAGAGGTCGCCGATCTCGCGCCAGAGCCTGGCCGACTGCCTGTCGGTGAGGGAGGCCGACGTGGTGGCCGGATCGGCGAGTGCCTCCTGCGCCTCCACCAGCGCCGGGCCGCCGTCTTTGGAGCGTGCCAAGGCGAGCTCGGCCAGGACCACGTACGCCATGGCCGGCACCGCCCCGCGCACACCGGCGAGCAGGCCGAGAGCCCGGTCCGACAGGTCGGCGGCGGCGTCCACGTCGCCGGCGCGCAGCCGCACGCGGGAGAGCACGATCAGGCTCCGGGCGTGTTCGACCGCCCCGGGTGACAGGCGCGTGAGGACCTCGGCCGCGGAGGCGGCGAACTCGCCCGCCCGGTCAAGGCCGGCGTCCTCGGGGCTCGCGGCGGTGATCCACGCCCAGCACATCGCGCTCCGGGCGTAGTCGGAGGCCATCTGGGTGGAGCGGCCGGCGGCGATGGCGTCCTCCGCGAGCCGCAGGGCCAGCGCGGAGTCCTTCTCCGCCGCGGCCGCGCTGGCCTGCCACAGGCCGAGAACCTCCGGACCGCGGTCGACGGCCTCGGGCATGCCGGACGCCGACAGCACGCGCTCGGCATATGCCAGGTCGATCTCCGTCTCGGCGAGCACCACGGCGAGGTCGAGAGCCAGGGCGCCCTGGTCGAGCCCGAGCCGAACGGCCTGTGCCAGAGCGTTCAGCCCGAGATCCCGGGCGCGTAGCGCGTCACCGGCTCGGTGGTAGCAGCGGCAGAGCGCCACGACGACCGGCAGGTCGGCAAGGCGCTCGGGATGCGCCGCGGCCTCGCGGCGAAGCCCCTCGTAGGCCTCGACCGCCTGCGCCGTGTACCCCTGGGCCTCCAGCGCACGAGCCTGGCCGAACCTCGCCTGCGCGGCGAGAGCGGCGTTGTCGTCGCCCGCGGCCCTGACCGTTTCCGCGAAACGATCGGCCGCCACGGCCGGATCCCCGTGACACAACTCCAGCTCGGCGTGGCGCAGGGCGAGCCCGGTGTCGACGCGCTGGTGCGGCTCGATCCCGTGGAGCAGGAACTCGATGCCGCAGCCGAGCCGCTCGGCGAGCAGGCGCGTGACGTTCGGAGTGGGATTCCGCTTCCCTGACTCGATGAGCGAAACATAACTGTCAGACAGGTCTGGCCCGGCCAGCTGCGCCTGGGACATGTGCTTGCTCAACCGCAATCTGCGGATGCGGTCACCGATGCTTGCTTGACTGGCCATCAGCACACCCGTTCCGCCGGCGGCACGATGAGATCCACGCCCCACTCCTTACGCACGGTTTATTGTCAATTACAGTAGATCGTACTGCCCTTTGTGGCCAGCATTGTCGCGGTCCAACTGAGATCACGAACAGCTCACGACCTCGCCCGGCCCCGCCATGAGATCGCAGCCGTGCGCGCGACCACGACGGTCGCGGCCCGTCTCTGACCCCGTCGCGAGATCCCCGGTACAGGTGAGCGGTCATGGCCGTTCCCGTCCGCTTTCCGGTGCCACCTCGGTGAGGGCGGCCGGCCGGGACGACGGGAACTCCCGCTCCGCCTCGTTGCCGGCGAGACCGAGGGCGGCCCGGTCCGCCCCGGTGTCACGGTCATGACCGGGTGACCGGCCTGGGACCTCAGGCAGGTGTGAGGATCACCACCGGGATGTCGCGGTCGGTCTTGCGCTGGTAGCCGGCGTACTCGGCGTGGATGCCGACCATCTGCCGCCACAGCGCGGGCTTCTCCTCGGCGGTCGCGGTCCGCGCGAGGGCCGTGAACGTCGCGGCTTCCACCTGCACCTCGACCTGGGGCAGGACCAGCAGGTTGTGGTACCACAGCGGGTGGCCGGTGGCCCCTCCGTTGGAGGCGACGACCACGTAGGCGTCACCGTCACGGCCGTAGATCAGCGGGGTGCGCCGGCGCACCCCGGACCTGCGGCCGACCGTCGTCAGCAGCAGCGTCGGCCGGCCGTGATAGAGGTGGCCCTCCGCGCCGTTCGACTCGACGTACCTGCGGGCGTGCTTGGCGACCCAACCGGTGGGGGAGTCGGTGATCTCATCGCTCATGCCGCGCACGCTATCGGCCGTCGGCGACATTTCTTGATCCGGTCCTTCCTGCCCGCACCCGCGAGGGCGGTCGCCCGGGGGCGGCCGAACACCGGGAAGCGCCACGCGGGTGTCATCCGGCCCGCTCTCCGGGAGCACATCGGGCGCGGCCGTCGTGCCAGGACGCCCGGACCAGTGCCCGTTCCGTGGCCGTGAGATGGACCGCGGCGGCGAGCCACGTCCAGGCGTACCGGTCGCCGCCGGAGTCGGCCAGGCGGCCGAACACGTCGCGGGTGCGGCGGTCGGCCTCCGCGGTGAGCGCGTCGACGAGGTCGGCGGCGGTCGCGAAGCCCGCGCGGCGGAGCGCGGCCCGCTGGGCGAGGGAATCACCCCGCGCGGACTCCGCGACCGCCCGCCGCCCGCCGGAGACGGCCAGCTCCACCAGGCGGCGCGCCCGCCACAGGGGTGCGGCCGCCACCGGGTCCGTACCGGCCTCGGCCGCCTCCTCCCAGGGCCGGCAGTCCTCGCGAGACGGGAGGTGGGAACCGCGCAGGCGGTCGTATCCGAGATCGGCGCGGTCCATCCACTCGGCGGGCAGGCGCAACGTCGGACCGGCTCCGGGAACCGGCCCGATCGCGAGCGGGCGCAGGGTGGCGGCCCTGTCAGGGTCCAACCTGCCGATCACCCGTACCCTCAGCCCCGGCCTGGAGGCGAGCTGCCGCAGGTTGGCGACATGGGCCAGATCGGGATGGGAGTCAGCCGGCGCGAGCCGGACCAGCGGTCCCCGGAGGGAGCCGTCGGCGCCGGAACGTCCGGCGGACGCGGGGAACGCATCCGCTCCGCCCCCCGGCTCCGCACGGGGCGGCAGCTCGCGGGCGAGCACCCGATCTCCCTCGGCGCCGACGATCACCAGGTCGCATCCGACCGGCTGCCCCGCTCCCCCGCCGTCCTGCGGATCGCCCCAGGGGTCCTCGGAGAATGTCACGCCGGCGGTCTCGGCGAGCGGCCTGGCGAACAGGGCCGCCAGCGGCGAGGCCGACCAGGACAGACCCGCGACGGGGTTGGCCCGCACGCCGCGACCCGCACCGAGACGGCCCTCGGGCGAGATCGTCGCGCCGGAGATCAGCAGTCCCCCTCTGGCCAGCCGTGCGTGGTCGAGAGCCGCGGCGCCGAGCGCGACCGTGGCGGTGCCGGCACCGCGGGCACGCGCCGATCCTCCGGGCCTGACGTCGGCGACGGAGAACCAGCGGCCGTCCTCGGCGACGAGGTGGGTGACCACCCCTCCGTAGCCGGTGACGCTGATCACCGGTTCCCGGCAGACCCCGTACACCTTCAGTGCCTCGCCCTGCCGGTAGGCGCGGCGCGCGGTTCCCACCAGGGCTGGATCGGGGTCGGCCGCGGCGAGCCTGCCCGCGGTCAGCAGGAGTTCCCTGAACGCGGAGACCAGGTCGGCCAGGCGGTGGCCGTCATGGCGTGCGCGAGCGGCACGCAGGCCGCGCACGACGCGCAGGGCAGCGGCCTCGGCCCTGTGCAGGCCCGCCAGCCTGGCGGTGTGGGCAGCGCGGAGCAGCTCCGCCTGGGGTACCGCCCCGGCACCGGGCACCCCGCCTACGAGCACCGCGGCGGCGGCGTCCCACAACCCGGCCGCGGCGGCCACCTGCCTGGACCCGGGACCGGCCTCCGTGGTGGCTCTCCCGGTTGTGTTCTGTGCAGTTTCCTGGGTCGTTTTCTGTGCAGTTTTCTGGCCGGTAGCCGGGGCGGGGGTCGCGCCCGGGTCCGCGTCCGAACCGGGTGATGCGTCGGTGACCGGCTCGGAGGTCTCGGGCAGGCCGGCCTCCGCGACCGGGCAGGCGCTCAGTACGGCGGCGCGGTGCAGGCAGCGGGGCGCGAGCAGGCAGCCGCACCGGGCCGCGCCGGGGTCGGCGATCGTCCCCGAAGGGCCCGGAGTGAGGGTGACCACCGCGTCCTCGCCCCAGCTGATGGAGACGACCTGCCCTGAGGCGGTGGCGGCGAGCCCGGCGCAGCGCTCGATCGCCGCGTCGAGCTTCTTCCGCAGCCTGGGCGTGAGGTCCTCTACCGCCGAGGCGACCACATGCGGCTCCACCGGTGGCAGTTGCCCGGCCGGGGAGGCGGAGGCTGGCAGGTTCAACGAGTCTCTCCTCGAAGGCGGTCGCCCACCCAGCGGGCGAGGGCGAGCGGGCTGAGTGCGGCGACGGGCATCCCGGCCGCGACGAGCTGACGCGCGACGGGCACCGAGTAGCGCGGGGCCCCGGTGTCGTCCAGGGCGGCACAGCCCAGCAGGTGCACGCCGGAGGAGACGAGGGAGCGGACCTCGCCGAGAAGCCCTCCGAGCGGGTAGCCCTCCTCGAAGTCGCTGACCACCACGACGAGCGTGCGACTCGGCACGGTGACCAGGGAGCGCGCGTGGGCGAGCCCGGCGGCGATGTGGGTACCGCCGCCGACCCGCACGTCGAGCAGCAGGGACAGCGGATCGGCGACCCGGTCGGTCAGGTCGATCACCTGGGTGGAGAAGGCCAGGAAATGGGTGGAGAGGGTGGGAACGCCTCCCAGGACGGCCGCGGTCAGCGCGGACCAGACCACCGAGGCCTCCATCGAGCCCGAGACGTCGACCACGAAGACCAGCCGCCAGTCGGCCTCGTTGCGGACCCGCGTGCTGAAGACCGGCCGTTCCGGGACGACGAGAACCCTGCCGTCGCCGGTCCTGCGGGTGTGCGCCAGGTTGGCCCGGAGGGTGGCGGGCAGGTTGAGCCGGCCGCCGGGACGGCGGGTGGGACGTGGCGTCGCCAGGCCGGTGAGCGCCGGGCGCATCCGGGTGGCCAGCTCCCTGGCCAGCTCGGCGACCAGACGGCGGACCAGCGGACGGAGCCGGGCCAGCCGCTGCTCGGGCAGCCCGCCCGCCAGGGACAGGACAGAGGTCAGCAGCTCGATCGACGGGCGTACCGTGTCGGGGTCGAGCTCGGACAGTACGTCGGTCCGCCCGCCGTCGGCCGCACGGGCCAGCACCTCCTCCCGCACCTCGGTTCCGAACAGGGCGTCGAGCTCCGCTGCCCACTCGCGCGCGGAGGGGAAGGACACGCCCTGCCCGCCACCGTCGCCGCCGGGCCCGAAGTCGGCCGCTCCCTCTCCCCTCCCCATCCCGTACAGCTCGTCCAGGGCGTCCGCGTAACGCCTGGCGTCGGCGGGCAGTCGCCCGGTCTCCCTGCCGAGGAGCAGCCGCCACCGGTCGGCCGGAGCGAGTCGCCGCGAGGTGGCCTCCCCACCCACCGGGGGCACCGGCTCCGTCCTTCCTGCGGGCACGGCCGGGGAGGCCGGCTCCCCGGCGACCGTGATCGCCTCGGCCGGTGGCGGGGGGATGCCGGGCACGCGGAGCCGCAGGGCGTTCAGCGCGGCCAGCCCGGCGGCGTCCGCGGCGGTCCAAAGGGCCAGGATCTCGGGCGGGGCGCTCAGTGCCAGGTCGAGCCGGTCGCCGAGCCGGTCGGTCACGGCTCGCAGCAACCGGTCCCGTGCCGCCGGGGTGAGCGTGTCGAAACCACCGCGCAGTGCGGGAAGGCGATCCAGGAATCCCTGGTCGCCGAGGCCGTCGACACGGTCGAGCAGCGGGTCGAGGGCCTCGGCGGCCGACTGCAGGAGCGGGCCCGCGGCGACCAGCAGGCCGGCGAGCGCGCGGGACAGGCGATGACGCCCCTCCGGGCCCGTGGCGCCGTCGACCCATCCCGCGATTCGGGCCCCGAGGGTGCCGGGCGCGTCCAGGTCGAGCAGGACCCGGGCGGCGAGCGCGGCCCCCTGGACGAGCGGTGAGCCGGTGCGCGCGAGCGTGCCCAACGCGTCGTCGAGACGCAGGCCGAGCCGGTGCTCGGCGGAGCGGGTGGCGAGCGCCGTCAGGGCGATCGCGTCCTCGGGCCGGTCACTGCCGGCCAGACCTGGCAGGGACCGTACGGCGGCCTCCAGCAGGGTGCCGAACAGCCCCGCGGCCCGCTCCCGGCTCTCCGGCGTGGTTCCTGGAAGGTGCTCGCGGCGCAGCGCCTCCAGCAGGTCGAGGGCCTCGAGCAGGTCGGGCAGCCCCGCGGTGGCGGGGAGCACGGCGGCGGCGTCCTCGATGCGGTCCGCGACCAGGTCCCGCAGATCGCAGGCGGCCGCGGCCCGCAGTCCGGTGAGAATCGCCGCGCAGGTGGGGCCGCCCTCGGTGGACTCCCCGCGGAAGGTCTCGCGCAGCGTCCCCGCGGCGGCCAGAGCCGCGGTGACACCCCGGATGCCCGCCAGGTCCAGCAGCGCGGCGACCGAGGGGGTCCAGGAGAGCGACCAGCGGGTGGTGAGTGCCGTCGCGTCACCCGTGCCCGCCACCTCGGTCGGCCGGCCGTATCCGGTTCCGCACACCAGCAGGCGTTGCAGCAGGATCTCACGGCGGCGGTCCAGGTCGGAGCGGAGCGGGTCGAGACGGACCTCGCGGGGACCTGGATCGCCGGGATGGGGCAGCCGCAGCTCCGCCAGTTCGGCCTCGACCGCGGGGCCGAGCCCGGACCGGGGCGTGCCCGGCGCGATCCTGCCGCGCTCGGTGCCGACCAGGACCGTCTCGAGGGCGCGGGCGAGTGCCCGGCCGCGCCCGAGGGGTTCGCCCTGGCCGAGCACCGTCGTCACCGCCTCCAGCAGCTCGCCGCGCCCCGGCGCGGGCAGGCCGCGCAACCGGGCCAGGTCGCAGGCCAGCCGGAGCGTCTCCACGGCCTCGCCGGTGCCCGCCGTGTGCCCGGCGGCACGCAGCTCGCGGCAGAGCTCGGTGATCATACGGGCGGCGGCGTCCCTGATCTTCCCGGGATCGCCGCACGCGGCGAGGACCGCCTGCTGCCAGCGCGGGTCACGGATGCCCGCCGGGTAGCCGGATCTGAAGTCGAGCAGGTCGAAGGCGTACGGGACGAGTGATGTGGCGGGCGAGGGGTCCTTGGCCGCCGGAGTGCCGGGGGCGCCGATGTCGCCTCCATGGACCACCTGATCGGGAGCGACCAGGGCGGGGGCGTGGAAAGCGCCCTCCCCGGCGTTCCCGTCGACCGGTGACGAACGCCCCGGTCCGCCGGGCGTACGGGCACGGGACCGTCAGGAGGCCAGATACTCCTCCCTGAC
>NZ_JBEOZN010000233.1:0-7382 GCF_040298085.1 Streptosporangium sp. NPDC001681
TAGCAGGGAGGTCATCAAGACCGGAGGTTTCCAGGTGTGGCCGGGGGAACTGGAGGCGGTCCTACGCCGGCATCCCGCGGTGGCCGACGTCGCGGGCGGACGGCCCTCGCGGCCGGGCCGGTGTTCCGCTACAGCGGGTCGGCGCTGTTCGTCTGGGACTGCTTCGACCAGGCGAGCTGCTCGTTCCTGCGCAGCTCCTCCTCGGTGGTCTGCTCCACCCTGGCCATGGCCCAGCGCAGGATCGGCGGTGCCATGAGGGAGGTCACGATCGCCACCAGCACCACGATCGTGTAGACCTCGACGCTGAGGATGCCCAGCCGCAGGCCCACCATGGCCACGACCACCTCGATGACGCCCCGCGCGTTGAGCCCGGCGCCCAGGGCCAGGGCCTCCCACCGGTTGAGCCTGCTGGCACGTGCTCCGGCGTAGGCCCCGAGGAATTTGCCGACGATCGCCACGGTCAGGATGCCGAGCCCGGCGAGCAGCACCATCGGGTCGGCCAGGGACGTCAGGTCCATGCGCAACCCCGCGGTGGCGAAGAAGATCGGCGCGAAGCCGGAGAGCACCACGGTGCGCAGCGGGGCGAGCCGTGCAGGTTCGACGCCACCCGCGGTACCGATCAGCATGCCGCAGACGAAGGCACCGAAGACCGCCTCAAGACCCATCGCGTGCGTGGCGGCCGAGGCGAGCAGGATCAGCACGGCCGCGGTCGCGACGGACGAGCCGGAGTCCTCGTCCCGGGAGGTGAGCCGGAACGAGTGCCGCACGAGCGGGCGGCCCACGGTGAGCGCGAAGATCACGACCGCCAGCAGGCAGGCCAGCGAGACCAGCACGCTTCCCGCGCGCAGGCCGGTGGTGGCCATGGCCGACACGATCGACAGCATGAACCAGCCGAACGCGTCGTCGATCATGCCCGCGGTGAGCGTGAGCTGCCCGATGTTACGGTGGAGCAGCCCCATGTCCATCAGGGTCTTGGCGATGACCGGGATGGCGCTGACGCACATCGCGACGCCGAGGAAGAGCGCGAAGACCAGCGGCTCGGTTCCGGTGGGGATGAGCGTGGCCGGGAGCAGGAATCCGGCGCCGATGCCGAACGCGAGCGGCACCAGCAACCCGCCGATGCTGACTCCGGCCGCCGTGGCTCCCCTGCGCCGGACCATCCCCATGTCCATGTGGATGCCGGTGATGCCGACGAGCAGCAGCACGCCGATCTGCCCGACCGCGTCGAGCAGGTGGAACTGGGCGCTGTCCTGTGGGAACAGCCAGGTGGACAGGCCCGGCGCGACATGGGCGAGGAAGGACGGCCCCAGGACCACCCCGACGAACAGCTCACCGACGACGGCGGGCATGCCGAGCCGCCCGGCCAGACGGCCGAAGGTGAGGGCGAGCAGCAGGAGCAGCCCCACCTGGAGTAGGAAGATCAACAGTTGATGTGCAGCGATCGGCGCCACTGGCGCCGCAAGCGTGACGAGCACGACAGACCCCTCCGGTTTCCAAGGTGCCGCCCCCTCTCCCCAGTAAGGCCGGCACAGTGCAGAGCTTGGCAAAGCAAAGATCGGCAATCAACTCTTGAAGAGCTGCCCAAAATATGCGGCAGTACTTATGCCGCATATTTGTGCGAGGTATCGCCTGATTGATCACGCTTCACCTGCCGGTTCCGGCGGAGGTGTGTTGCGGCTCGACCGCCTGGCGACGAGAGCAGGCCATGGCACAGGACCAGCCCGGCCGGCGCGCCGAGCAGGGTGGTCCGGGTGCTCGCCGTCGGCTCCTTCCCGCGGGGCGGCTTCTCGCGGGCGGATCGCCCGGGGCCACCAGGAGGCTCCGTGGTCGTGCTCCACGGCGAGAATAATTCACAGTTAACCTGTAGAGATAGTAGATTAATCTGAACCAACCCACATGAGGTCATCGAGAGGCGCACCGTCGGGGGGCTGTCTGATGCACGTCACGGCGCGGAGCGACTACGCACTGAGGGCGATGCTGGTCATCGCGTTGAGCGATCCGGTCCCTGTCAAGTCGGAGACGATGGCCCAGACGCAGGAGATCCCGGCGAGTTTCCTGCGCGGCATTCTGACCGACCTGCGCCGTGCCGACCTCGTCTTCGCCCAGCGGGGCCACGAGGGCGGCTTCACCCTCACCAGGCCGCCGGTGGACATCTCGGTCGGAGACGTCCTGCGCGCCGTCGGTGGCGAACTGACCTCGGTGCGAGGTCTGCCGACCGGGGACGTGGCCTACTTCGGAGAGGCGGTACGACTGCGCACGGTGTGGCTGAACATCGAGACCTCGATAAACGCCATCGTCGACACCGTCAGCCTGGCCGCGCTCCTGTCGCCGGTGGCCGAGAGTGGCAGGCGACGCGGAGCCTGACAGCCGGTGTCGATCGAACTGACGGTCTATGTGAGACGAAGATGTCCACAACTTGAGACGCCTTGCTTGAAACGTGACTTGACGTCGCCTTGAAGTTCAATAACCATGTTTCCTATCAACATAGTAGGGAAAATGGGAAGGGGGGCGTCGTGCGTGCGCTCATCCTCTTAGGCCTGGTCGGCTTCGCGGCGCAACTCGTCGACGGCAGCCTCGGCATGGCCTACGGTGTCACCTCGACGACGCTACTCCTGGCCATCGGCACCAACCCCGCCGCCGCCTCGGCCACCATCCACCTCGCCGAGATCGGCACGACCCTCGCCTCCGGCGTATCGCACTGGCGGTTCGACAACATCGACTGGAAGGTCGTCGCCAAGATCGGTCTCCCCGGCGCCGTCGGCGCGTTCGCGGGAGCCACCTTCCTGTCCGGCCTGTCCACCGAGGTCGCCGCCCCGGTCATGTCGATCATCCTGCTCGCGCTGGGTGTCTACGTCCTGGTCCGCTTCACGGCCTTCGGCCTGCCGCGCGGCAACCTGGGCAAGCCGTTGCGCAAGCGCTTCCTCGCGCCCCTCGGCCTGGTGGCCGGATTCGTCGACGCCACCGGTGGCGGCGGCTGGGGTCCGGTCGGCACCCCGGCGATCCTGGCCAGCGGCCGCCTGGCACCGCGCAAGGTGATCGGTTCCATCGACGCCAGCGAGTTCCTGGTCGCCATCGCCGCCAGCATCGGCTTCTTCGTCGGCATCGGCTCGGAGAACATCGACTTCTCCTGGGTGGCCGTCCTGCTGCTCGGCGGCGTCATCGCGGCCCCCATCGCGGCCTGGCTGGTCCGCCACATCCCGCCGCGCATCCTGGGCTCCGCCGTCGGCGGTGTCATCGTCCTGACCAACGTGCGGACCCTGCTGCGCAGCGACTGGGTCGACGCCTCCGGCGGCGTCCAGGCGGCCGCCTACATCATCATCGCCGTCATCTGGGCCGCCGCCATCGCCTACTCGCTCCGTGAGTACCGCCGTGACCGCGACAACGAGCTGGCCGAGGCGGTCGAGGCAGAGGAGCGGCGCCGCGCCGGAGAGCAGGAGACCGCAGGTTCCCCCAGCTGAGCCCGGCGGCGCGATCCGGCCGTGGTTCCGCGTGAAGGCCTCCTCGTCATGGCGAGGGGGCCTTCCGCGTTCCGGGCCCACGTCGGCCACCGCCGGTGCCGGGTGCCGGGCGAAACCCCGGAGGCCCTCGTCCTCCGTCACCCGGCGGTGGAGGGCTTCGGCCACTGCGCTCCCACCACGATGACCGCCCGACAGCGCACGGGCCCGCATCCGCTGGCCGAACCGTTCTCTGATATATGAGGAATCGGGGTCGGTTTCGGTCGTCGAGACGGACGCCCCGAGGCCCGCCGACGGCCAGATCGTCATCGCCGTCGAGGCCGCCGGCGTGAACTACGTCGACGGGTTGTTCGTCCACGGCCGCTACCAGATCAAGTTGCCGCCGCCGTTCGTGCCGGGCAGTGAGGTCGCCGGCACGGTCAGTGCCGTCGGCCCCGGCGTGACCTGGCCGACGGTGGGAACGCGAGTGGTGGCGGTGTGCGGGCTGGGCGGCTTCGCCGAACAGGTCGTCGTCCCGGCCGCCGGCGCGGTGCGCATCCCCGACACCCTGGACGCGGCCCAGGCGGCGACGTTCGCTCAGAGTCACTGCACGGCCATGTTCGCGTTGCGGGACCGGGGCGGACTGAGCGCGGGGGAGACCGTGCTGGTCCTGGGTGCGGGCGGCGGGGTAGGGCCGGCGGCGGTGCAGGTGGCGACCGCGCTTGGCGCGACGGTCCTGACCGGGGCGTCGAGTGAGGACAAGCGGCGGGCCGCACGTGCCGCGGGCGCCGTCGCCGTGCTCGACACGAGCGCCCAGAGCCTCAAGGACGCGGCCCGCGAGTTCTCCAACGGCGGGGTCGACCTGATCTACGACCCGGTGGGCGGCGACCTGGCGGATCCGGCCCTGCGGTCGCTGCTGGTGGGCGGCCGTTATCTGGTGATCGGTTTCGCCTCGGGGACCATCCCGTCGCTGCCGCTCAACCAGGTGCTGCTGCGCAACCGATCGGTCGTCGGGGTCGACTGGGGCGCCTGGTCGATGTCGGACGCCGCCGGTCAGCACGCCTTGCGTCGGGACTACCAGGTCACTGTGAGTTCACCCATCAGGAATGTACGCGCGTTCTTGATCTGCGCCTGGTTGATGATTTTTATCCGGTCCAGCCGATCCTGATTCTTCGCGATGATCCTATTCTGGCTGTCGCGGTATGCCGCCTGCCGTGCACCGTAGTAGTTCGTGTCCATCCTGCATGTCGTGTCGGCGGTGGCCGTCGCGATCTCCTCCGGGGTCCCCTGAGGCTTGAGATTATGATCATTCGCCGCGTTGTATCCCCAGCGTGGATCTCCGACGGCGGCCTCGGGATTCGGATAGTCGAACCCCTTCTCCTTCATGCAGTTGCTCCACACCTGCTCGGCATCACGGATGCGTGGATCGGTGTAAGCACTCTGGGACGCGTCGTCGGCCAGCATGAAAAGGTCCTGCTCCTCACGCACCCTGGCCGCTCTGCCCCCGAGGAGTTCCAGGGATCCCTGGCCGAGAAGTGCTTCCGTTCTGCCGGTACATCCGCCGACAGGCAATGCCTTGCCGTGGAAGTTCCGTCTCCTACCATTCAGGACGATGGCCTGCTCATCGGATATGGAGTATCCGGTGAAGCCTGCGCTCTCCAGGAGTTGAGCGGGCGGACCCGTATAGCCGTACTTCTCCACCTGACGGTCGCCCAGCCAGGCGAGATAGCCGGCGTTCTTATGCTCCTCAGGCTGAGCCGGGAGCGGCAGAGCTTTCAACTCCACCCCGAACTTCCGGGTGCAGTCGGCGAGCATCATGAACCGGGCCTTGTCGACGATCTTCCGGTCGGCCGCGGGCAGATCATAGGCATCAAGCGGAAGAGTGAGGTCGGCGGCGGTGCGCGGAGCCGGGATCGCACTCACGGCCTTATCCTCCCCGGCTGCACTGCACCCTGTTGCGCCGATGACCGCGAGAAGGCCGGCGAGCAGGCGGCGCGCGACGATGGCGGTCGCAACGGTCACGACGAAACTCCATCCAACAGGAACGGCATTTCGCAGATAATGCCATCCGGGCGTCGGCGTGGAGAGCACCTTGATCACGATGTGATGGGAAAGCCCCGGATCGCTGACCGCTCGAACACGCCAGCGGAGGGCGATCTCCGTTGCCTGCCGTCCAAAGGCCGATCTTTGTCTCCGGCGGGGCACTCCGGCTCTGGGGTGATCGCCAGGGACGCGCTCACCGCCGTCGGCCTGTCGGGGTTTGAGATGGGGGCTGCTCATCCCATCCGCCATCGATCCGGGACAAATCGGGCGGGATGTCCCGGAGTGCCGCACCTGCCGCGGAGTTCTCGGGTGGCAGGCGGTTGAAATCGGGCCCCGCCAGGTATGGCGGGGCGTGCGCGTCGTCGGTGCCTGGTGTCCGCGAGAAGACGCCTGGTGTCCACGACGACGCGGCGGGCCCTGTTCAGTCGTTTGCCAGGTACTCGGACGCCCCGGAACGCTCCGGCGCCTCGAAGTGCTCCGACACGCGTTCGGCGCTGAAGGCGCCGCGTTCGGTCACGATCCTGGTCACCAGGTGCGGGGGAGTGGCGTCGAAGGCGGGGTAGTGGCCAGTCACGCCCTCGCCCGCGGTGCGCTTTCCCAGCACGTGCAGGACCTCGTCGCCGTCCCGCCGTTCGATGACGACGTCGCCGATTCCCAGCGCCCGGGGGTCGGGCGCCGGGATCACCACGTAGTACGGGACGTCGAAGGCGCGGGCGGCCAGCGCCACCCCGAGGGTGCCGACCTTGTTCACCACATGGCCGTCCATCGTCACCCGGTCCGCCGCGGTCAGCGCCACGTCGGCGAGCCCGTCGGCCAGCACCGAGGCGACCATCCCGTCGGTGATCAGGGTGGGCCGGTAGCCCATCTCCACCAGCGTCGGCGCGGTCAGCCGTGCTCCCTGCAGGTAGGGCCGGGTCTCGGTGCAGACGAACTCCAGTCGCTTGCCCGCCTGCTGCGCGGCCTCGACCGTCGCGATCAGGTAGGTGTCGGCCCAGCAGTGGGTGAGGACGCGGGCGCCGTCCTCCAGCAGTGCCGCCGCGTGCCTGCCCAGGGCCGCGCTGCTGGCCCGGTAGGCCGCGTCGTGCTCGGTCGCGGCCCGGGTCACGGCCTCCACCAGTTCCTCCCCCGACGCCTCGGGCAGCGGCCCGTCCACGGTGGCGGCCAGGACCGCCTGGACGGCGTCGCGGATGTGGTTGTTCGTGGGCCGGGTCGCGATCAGCCGGTCGCCCGCCCCGCGCAGCCGGGCCGCCGCCAGGACCGGTGGCTCGTCGCGGGCCTCACGGGCGGCCAGGATCATCCCGGCGGTCGCCGCGAACGAGGGGCCGGTGCTCTGCGTGACCATCCGCTCGATGGCTACCGCGACGTCCTCGCTGGTGGCGCAGCGCACCCAGCGGTGCTCGAAGGGATAGACGCGGCGGTCGAGGATCTCCACGGCGTCGTCGGTGATCCTGACGGAGTCGGCGAGGACGGGCCGTCTCCCGGTTGTCTTCATGGGGCCTCCAGCGGTGGGCGGGACCCGATCACGGTACCGGCGCCGCCTGGCGTCACCGCGATCCGGTCGTGCTCCGCGCTGCTGCCCTCCTCCGCTCCGTTCGAACGGTGGCATGCCGCCGAGCGGCGGGCCGTTCCTGGCCGGCCCGCCGCTCGGAGGTACGGCGGAGGGTCAGCGGACGATGCCGTGGGTGTCCTTGCCGTCGCCGTCCCAGTCGCCGGTGATGGGGAGGTCGTGGGGGCTGCCGTCGCCGTAGGAGATGCTTTGGGTGGTTTCGGTGGGGGTGGTGATGGGGCTGGTGCGGAAGGAGAAGGCGTTGCCCATGCGGACGCCGATGTTGTCTTTGCCGTCGCCGTCCCAGTCGCCGACCAGGGGGTCGGCGTTGGGGTTGCCGTAGGTGATGATGTGTTGGG
>NZ_JBEOZN010000234.1:0-7204 GCF_040298085.1 Streptosporangium sp. NPDC001681
GGGGGCTGGCGCCCGGCCCGGCGGCGGGATCACCGCCGCCGGGCCGGTGCGGGTCGGTAGGGGGATCAGCCCGCTGCCTTGACGCCGGCCTCGATGAACTTGGTCCAGGCCTGGTCGTAGGGGACCGAACCCTGGTCCATGCCCTCGAGGACCTTCTCCACCGCGGTCTTGACCTGGGCGTGCTTCTCGCCGAGGAAGACGGGAAGCAGGTCCTTGACCGACGCGCCGAAGATCTGGCCGGTCGGCGCGTCGTTGAAGAACGGGTTCTTCAGGTCGGCGACCGCCGGGTCCTGCTGCGCCGGGATGGAGCTCGGGAAGGCCGCCGCCTCCTGGAAGGCCATGACGTGGCCCTCCTTGCCGGTGAGGTAGTTCAGGACCTCGGCGGCCTCCTTGGGGTGCTTGCTCTGCTTGGGAACCGCGAGGTAGGAGCCGCCCCAGTTGCCCGCACCGCCGGGCACGGACGCGACGTCCCACTTGCCCTTGTTGTCGTCACCGGCCGCGCCGGAGACCACACCGAGCATCCAGGCCGGGCAGCCCATGGTCGCGAAGCCGCCCTTCTTGATGGCGGCGTTCCACGGCGGGGTGAAGGAGGCGAGCTTGGCGGTCAGGCCCGCCTCGCTGAAGTCCTTCACCGTGTCGAAGGAGGTCTTGATGGCGGGGTTGCTCTCGATGACGAGCTGGTTGCTCTTGTCGAAGTAGGCGACGTTGCCGTTCTTCGGCGCCTCCTGCGACAGGATCACGTTGTAGAGCGTGTTCGGGCCGTCGAGGAACTTGGGGTCGCCCTTGCCGGGGTTGGCGGCCTTGAACTTCTCGCCGATCGCCTTGAAGGCGCTCCAGTCCGGCCAGAGCTTGCCGACCTCGTCGCGCTCGGTGGGCAGGCCCGCCTTCTCGAACAGGTCCTTGCGGTAGCACATGGTCATGCCGCCGATGTCGGTGCCGAGAGCGAAGAGCTTGTTGTCGGCGTTGATGCCGTTGTCCCACTTGGCCGCGGGGAAGTCGGCCTTGCGGCTCTCCAGCCCGTACTCGGCCAGGTCGGTGAAGAACTGCGGGCGGGCCTTCATGAGGCCCATCGCGCCCTCGTCCAGGGCGATGATGTCGGCCGCGCCGCTGCCGGCCTGCAGGCGCTGGAGCAGCTGCGGGAGGTAGACGTCCTCGAACCGGTCGGTCAGGTTCTGGTACTTGACCTGGATGTTCGGGTGTGCCGCGTTCCAGGTCTCCACGGCCTTGTCGTAGCCGAAGTTCTCGCCACCGCCGAAGGTGTGCACGGTGATGGTCACCGGCTCGGCCGCGGCGGAGGCGCCGCCGTCGCCCGCGGCGGGCTTGGCGGGCTCGCTGGAACCGCACGAGGTGATGGCCAGGGCGGTGGCCGCCATGACCGCTACGGCGGCGAGCTTGCCGTGCCGCTTGTTGTTCAACATTTCCGGACCCCTCTCAGGTGGTCGCCCGAATCATTGGGAGGTGACACCGGGGGCCGGTCCCCGACAAACACGGCCTCGCGGTGCGGTAGTTCCTCAATGTGCTTTGGGAGCGCTCCCACGAAGAGTGGACGATGGGCAACCAGGACGTCAATATGCCGAAACTCAACCGTTACATCCGACTGTTTTGGGTGGGACTATCAGCATGAAGTGGGTACATACATCTCATTGGGGCGATTGGGAGCGCTCCCATCTCACGGACATACAGTCGGGGCATTTCGTGTCCGTGCGGAGGCTCGCCGGGGAGCGGCGGGCAGCCCGCCGATCTCCGGCGAGGGACTCCGCCCCGGCCCGGTGTTCGGTGAAACCCGTTAGGCTTATCCAATACGTTGAAACATGCCTGAGATGCCACACTCGATGCGTGCCGCACGTTCGCGATCGAGAGACATGGTGGCGGGTGGACGCGCGAGGGGGCTTCCATCCCCCGGCCCTCCGGCATCGTTGCTCACCGAGATCCGACCGTGGCCGGTCGGGTCGTCAGGCCAACCATGATCGTTGATGGTGTCGTCCTCGCCCGGATCACCGTGTCCGGCGTTCGGTGACACCTCCCGCGAGGGAGCCGTGTGACTGTCCCCCACTCCAGGCGGCGAAACGGCCGGGTAAGCGAGTCGTCGGTCGCCGAAAGGTCTCCGACAAGGAAGATCTCATCGAGTACCCCCGGCGGGGAGGCATCCGGCGGGCTGTCCAGGCAAACTGTGCCCATGAGTCGACGTTCACGGTGGGCGGCGCTCCTGGCGGGACCCGTCGCCGCCCTGATGGTGGCGGGCTGCGCCGCTGACGGCGGAGCGCTCCGGCCCGACACGGAGCTGACCAGAGTGTCGGACCCCAGCGCCGCGCCCGGCCCCGGCCTGTTCGCTGTCAACTCGCAGCGGCTCGGCGGCCTCATCGTCATCGACGTCCAGGGATACGTCCTCTACCGCAGTGACGCCGACGACGCGAGCCCGTCACGTTCGGCCTGCGTCGGCGAGTGCGCCGAGATCTGGCGCCCGATGCCGGTCAGCGACATCGGGAGGCTGCGGATCGTCGGCATAGACCGGGGAAAGATCGGCAGGGTCGTCAGGCCCGACGGCACCGAGCAGCTCACCCTCTCGGGGTGGCCGCTGTACGGTTACAGCGGTGATCGCATGCCCGGCGACACCGGCGGGCATGGCCGAAACGGCTGGTTCGCCATCTCACCCGCCGGAGCCAGAGCCGGCCGCTCCACTCCCTGACGCTGCCTCGCCACGGCACCGCGGCGAGCGTCATCGCCTGTCAGGCGGCGGCTCGTCGGGCAGGGTCATGATCGCAGCAGTGCCCCCTCCGGGCGCCGGGTGAAGCCGCAGTGCCCCACCGTGCAGCTCCGCCACCCATTGTGCGATGGTCAGACCCAGGCCGGTGCCGTCCGCCGCGTCGCTCCGGAAACGCTGCGCCGGTCGGCCGTCCGGACCCGGACCGGGACCCGGACCGGCATCCTTGATCACAACCGTGCCGGCGGTGACGACGAGGGTGATCGTCGCGGGTTCGGCACCGGTCCGGCCATGCCGGACGGCGTTGTGGACCAGATTGCGGATGGCGATGCGGACCAGGGTCGGGTCACCGCTCGCCACCGTGGGCGAGACCGACACCGCCGCCGTGTGCGGCGGCTGCACGGTCTCGGTCACCACCTCTTCGGCCAGCTGGTCGAGGCGGAACGGCTGCCGCTGGAGCTCTCTCAGCCCGGCGACGAGACGCGCCCGCATGAGCAGCGCCTCAACCGAGTCGGCAAGCCGTTCGGTGGAGCGCAAAACCTGTTGCAACGCCTGAGACTGCCGGCCGGGATCCTTGATCGCGGCCTCCGACAGTGCCCGGATGACCGTCAGAGGGGTGCGCAGCTCATGCGCCGCGTCGGCGACGAACCGCTCCTGCTGGCCCAGCGCCTCGACAGCCGGCTGGGTGCCCCGCCGGGCCAGCAGATGCCCGCCGAAGCCGGCCAGGAGTGTGAACACCGCTCCTCCGGTGAACAGGATCCACCCCAGCCGCCGATGGGCCCGCTGAACGGGCTCAAGATCGACTGCGACCACGATGGTGCCCGACACCGCTCCGGTGACGGCGTGCGAGAACGGGACCGCGAGCAACCGTGAACGACGCCCCACGCTGGTGACGGTCGCGGCGAGTTCGCCGCGCCCCTGCCAGACGGGCCGGGCGAGGCCGCGCAGAACCTCTGGCGCGATCACCGGCAGGCTCGACGGATACGCGAAGACGAGGCGGACGTCGGTGCGGGTACCTTCGTACACGTGCACCGCGGTCGGGCCCTTCGACGCCGGATCGGCGAAGAGGCGGTCCAGCCGCAGCGCGCCGGACTCGTAGTACAGCAGGGCTTTCGCGGTCCGGGCGGTGCGCTCCAGCTCCGCCCGGACGAGACCGTCGCGCTGCTGCTGGTCGACGACCATCGCGACGGTTCCCATACCGGCCAGACCCATCACATTGAGGGCTGTCAGCAGCAGGGCCAGGCGGACCCGAAGCCCGTTGAGGCGCCCGGTCGTCTGCAGATGTGTCGGCTGCGTCCCCTTCTGACCCCTGCCGCCGGGATCGGGGCCGCGGAGACGTAGCGGGTTCACAGCCGCACGGGCCCGGCCCGGTAACCGGTACCCCGCATCGTGAAGATCACGGCAGGCTCACCGAGCTTGCGTCTCAGCTGGTTGACGACGACGTCCACCACATTGGACGCCGGGTCGGCCCGCTCGTCCCAGCAGTGCTCGATGAGCTCGGTACGGGTGACGACAGCCGGTTGGTGGGTCATCAGGATCTCAAGGACCGCGAACTCCTTGGGCGTGAGGGTTTGCAGCACCCCGGCGCGGCGGACCTCCCGGCGGGCCACGTCGAGCGTGACGTCGCCGACGCGCAGGACCGGCGGGACCATCGTGGTGCGGCGCCGGCACAGGGCGCGCACCCGCAAGACCAGTTCGTCGGTGGAGAACGGCTTGGTCAGATAGTCGTCGGCGCCGGCCTCCAGGCCTGCCACCCGGTCGCTGATGTCGTCGAGCGCGGTCAGCATGATCGCTGGTATGGCCATGTCGGCCTGACGGCGCCGGTGGAGCTCGTCGGCCGAGTCGCCTTCCGGGAGCATCCGGTCGAGGATCAGGCAGTCGTAGTCGTTGACGCTCATGCTGAGGTCGGCCTGGCTCCAGTTGGCCGCCTCGTCGACGGCGAAGCCGGCCGAACGCAGCCCGGAGACGACGGCACCCCGCACGTCGGGATCATCCTCGACGACGATCACACGCATGGGACGAGGGTAGCGATCCGCCGGGGGAGTTCAAGACGAGGGTGGCGACCTGTCAGGAGAGTTCAACCAGCCGCGTGCGGAGCGGGCCGGGGGCGTCCGAGCGCTCACCACGTGTGATCACAGGGCATCGCGGAACTCGCATGAAGGCTCCTGACGAATCTCTCCTCCGGAGATCGGATCGGTTCCCGTTTCCGTGGTACTTCTCCCCCTTCACCGGATCTTCATCGAATCCTCATGATCATCATCGCAGAATTCATGTCGGGCGCCCGCGGTGTGGGACGCTCCCGTACGCTGTGGCATCCGCCAGGCGGCGGCTGGACGGCCTAAGCGCCTGGAGGCGATCGATGCGCAGCGCCCGCCGGTTGGCCGCCTTCGCCGCGGCGGCGCTGCTGGCGGCCGTGCCGGGGTGCGCCGACATCGGGGGGCGCGTCCCGGATCAGGGGCGCTGCGGCCTGCGCATCGCCTTCTTCGGGCCACTCACCGGCGAGTCCATGAACCTCGGGCGCAACATGCGCGAAGGCGCGCTGCTCGCCGTCGAACAGCACAACGCCCGGAATCCGGCCTGCCCCGTCGGGCTCGTCGACTTCGACACCCAGGGGGATCCGAAGCAGGCGCCCGAACTCGCTCAGCAGGTCGTCGCCGACCCCGCGATCATCGGTGTCGTCGGGCCGGCGTTCTCCGGCGAGTCGCAGGCCGCCAACCCGATCCTGAACCAGGGCGTGGTCAGCACCATCACCCCGGCGGCCACCGACCCCGGCCTCAGCCGCGGGCGATCGACCTTCCATCGCATCCTGGGCAGCGACGCCGCGCAGGGACCGGCGGTCGGCCGGTACATCAGGGAGAGGCTGCTCGCGCGGAAGGTGTTCGTCATCGACGACATGAGCCCCTACGGGCGCGGCCTCAGCGAGCTGGTCACGAAGGAGCTCGGCTCGCTGGTGGTGCAGAGCGCCTCGGTTCAGCCGAATCTGGTCGACTTCCGCGGCGCGGTCTCCGAGGTCGAATCGGCCGCC
Organism: Streptosporangium sp. NPDC001681; assembly: GCF_040298085.1. Taxonomy (NCBI): domain Bacteria; kingdom Bacillati; phylum Actinomycetota; class Actinomycetes; order Streptosporangiales; family Streptosporangiaceae; genus Streptosporangium; species Streptosporangium sp. NPDC001681. Next base: position 5,727 of record NZ_JBEOZN010000234.1, read on the forward strand.
CCCGACGTGGTCTTCTTCGGCGGTTACTACACCCAGGCCGGCCGGCTCCTGCGCGAGCTGCGCGACGCGGGCGTGAGCGCCGTCTTCGTCTCGGGCGACGCGGTCAAGGACGACGGGTTCGTCCGCACGGCGGGGGCCGAGGCCGCCGAGGGCGCGGTTCTCACCTGCCCGTGCCGGCCGCCGGAGAAGGATCCCGGGTTCGCCCGGCGCTACCGGATCCGTTTCGACCACGACCCGGGCACCTACAGTGCGGAGGCCTACGATGCCGCCACCGTCTTCCTGCGGGGCATCGACGCCGGCCGGACACGACGCTCTGACATGGAGGAGTTTGTCGACGGCTACTCCGGCGCCGGTATCACTACGAAGATCCGATTCAACGGCGACGGCGAGCTTGCCGGCTCCTCGGTCACGGTGTGGGCCTATCGCGTCCGCGGCGGCCGGATCGTCGCCGACGACAGGCCGATCCCCGGAAACTGACCGCACAGGAGATCAGAAATCATGACAAGCCCCCCGATCGCCTATCGAATCCCCGGCCCGACCGCGTCGCCCCCGAGGTCACCGTCCGCCGGACGCCTCGACTGCGCGAGCGGCACCGTCCACCGCGCCCTCGCGGAGGCTCCGATCGGCGGGTACGGCATGCTGGAGGCGGCGCTCGCCTGGCAACATCTGCGCTCCGCCGGACCCGGGAACACCGGCGGGGGGACACACGCCACAGCGTCGCGTCATCTTCCCGTCGTGGAGACGCGCAGCGGGGCGGTGGCGGCACGGATCGCCCGGCTGCTGTCAGGGCTGGCCTGGGCCATCGTCACCCAGGCCGACGCCGGCGACACCGGCTTCAAGCGGTCGCCGGTCATGCGCGTCGAGGTGCCCAGAACGCTACACCGTAGGGTCCTGCGGGCGTTGACCAACGCGTGGCGCGACGCCCGGCGGCAGTTCGACCCGAGCGTCCCGGGCACCGCCACCGACGCCGACGCGGCCGTCGCCCTGTGGCGCATGGGCATTCTCGTCGCCGGGCTCGGTCCCAGCCACAACATGGTCTACCTGCGCACCGGCACGTCCACGATGGCCGAGATGATGGCAGCCGCCGCCAGGTGTCTCGGCCTCACCCCGATCGTGGACAATGTCCAGGGCGCCCCGGCGGTAGCCCTCTACCATCGGAGTGAGGTGCACTGGCTGCTCGCGGAAGCGGGAGCGGGAGGCGCGGCGACCATGTGGGTGCGCGGTGGCCGTCCCGCCGGTGCCGCCGGTACCGGCGTCGGGCTCTGGCCGTCAACGACCCCCTCCTGAAGGAGGGGGCTTGAGGCGCGGTAATGCGCTTTGAAGCCCCGCGTTGACCAGCCCTGGCCGTCAGCTCAAGGAGGTGCGTTTTGATGGCTACGTTGGACACGAGATCGCAGACCCACCGGCGGGTGCTTCCTCAGCCTGCCGCTCTGGAATCCGTGGGAGCAGACACGCCCGAGGGTGGGCACGAAACGGCT
>NZ_JBEOZN010000235.1:0-6978 GCF_040298085.1 Streptosporangium sp. NPDC001681
AGGTTGGTGGGTGTGTTTTGGGCGGTTTTGTAACCGATCTGTTGCCTGGGGTGAGCTGCGCCCGGCTCGTCCTCGGGCCGAGGACGTGCCGGGCTCTGCTCACCGGTGACGTCCAGGCCGAAGAACCCCGCGGAGCGACCCGCCTCTCCCGGCTCCTTGACGAGCCGGATACCCTCGGTCTCCTCGACCAATGAGATGATCTTCCCGGCAGGGACGACTCCCTCGTTCAACAGCCGCGTGTTCACGCTCCGGCCCGGCGGCATCATCGCCACCGGAACGCCGTCCGGGATCGGCTACGCGCGTACACCCCCGTGGCTGCTGCACGACGGCGACGTGGTCGAGGTGGAGATCGGGAAGTCGAGCGGCGTCCGTACTCCAGTGATCAACACAGCGAGCGCAGAGGACTGGGCATGAGTGAGACCGTGAGCGCCGGGCACGGCCCGGCCGGCAGCCACCCGGTGACCGAGCAGGTCGTCGGCCAGCTCCAGGGCGCGGACACCCGATTGATGACCATCATGGAGAGCCTCATCCGTCACCTGCACGGCTTCGTCGAGGACGTGAGGCCGACGGCGGCCGAGTGGGAGGCGGGACTCGCCTTCCTCGCGCGTACCGGCTCGTTCTGCACGCCCACCCGGCAGGAGTTCGTCCTGCTCTCGGACATGCTGGGATTGACCACGCTCGTCGATGACGTGAACAACCAGGGACCGGCCGACATGACGCCGAGCTCGGTGGAGGGTCCCTTCCACTCCGTGGCCCCGCCGCGCGAGCTGGGTGACCTCATCGCCGCGGGCCCCGAATGGGGCCGGGCCGAGAGTGCCGTGATCCACGGCACCGTGCAGGACTGCCACGGGAACCGCCTGCCGGGTGCGATCCTCGACGTGTGGCAGGCCGACGACAAGGGCCACTACGACACCCAGGACGCCGAGCAGCCCGAAGGCAACCTGCGCGGTCTGTTCACCGCCGACGAGAACGGCGAGTACTGGTTCCGCACCGTGAAGCCCGCCAGCTACCCCGTACCGATGGACGGCCCGGCGGGCGACATGCTCCGCGCCATGGGACGTCATCCCATGCGCCCCGGCCATCTTCACATCCGCGTCGAGGCAGCCGGGCATCACACGCTGACCACCCACGTGTTCGTCAACGACGACCCCTACCTGGACTCCGACGCCGCCTTCGCGGTCAAGCCGGAGATCATCGTCGACTTCGAGCCGCGCGAGGACCAGGCCTCGATCGAGCGGTACGGGATGGACGGGCCCTACCTGGACGTCACGTTCGACATCAGGCTCGCCACCGAGTCGGAGATGAAAAGGTGATCACGGAGAGCCCCGGCACCTGCTCGCCACCCCGCTGGTGACGATCTCCCGAAGCGGGCCGATCGGATGTCCCCCTCCGGCGGAGGGGGACGTCCGCCGGAGGCGGTGTGACCGCCTCAGCTACGGAGGCGATCGACGATGCCCGAGGCCAGGAGGTACTGGGCCGCGACGTAGGTCGCCATGATCACCAGGCCGGTCATCGGCGGGCGGGGAAGGTCCGCCAGGCCGAACGCGATCAGCGCGTCGGAGAGCAGGAACAGGGCGCCCCCGGCCCCGATGCGCGGGCCGAGACCGGCGGCGGTCACCGCGGTGGCGGTCAGCAGCAGCGAGTAGACGGCCACCGGCAGGCGCAGGTCGCCCAGACCGGGCCAGAGGAGGAAGACCATGCCCGCCCACAGGACGCCGTAGACCACCGGGATCGCCGGACGGCGGCGCAGCGCCCGAAGTGCCCCCTCGCGGACGAGACAGGTCACGTAACAGACGTGCGCTCCGGCGAACAGGGCCATGCCCGCGAGGAAGAGACCGTCGATCTCCAGGGCCACATCACCGCCCCAGGAGAGCAGGAGCGCCGCCACCAGCAGGCGCGGTCCCCGCCGCGCCAGCACCCAGGCCGCGAGCAGCGGCATCAGCAGCGCCTTGGTCACCGAGTTCATCGGGCCTTCGCCGGCGGCGACCAGCACCAGATGGACCGCGGAACAGAGCCAGAAGGCGGTCAGCAGGGTGCGTGGGACCACCCCGGCCCTTAGAACATCATTCTGCACATCTGGATGCTAGGGCCTGCCACCGGGCAGGCCCAAGGCGCCCGTCGCCTTTCGACGGTACGCGGGTGCCAGGCGGCGTTCTCCGTACGACCCGCCGTGCCCGGCGGAGTCAAGGTGAACCGCGGCGCGAGGACGGACACACCGCCCACCGCGAGGGACCTCTCGATCAGGTGTCCGGCGAGAGACCCGCCACCGGCCGCCCGGCCTTTCGCCGGTTACCGGCCACGCCAGTCGACCACGTTCCTGCCACCGGGCAGTATTACCTGCGGTCGAATGCCGATCGCACGGTGCCCCTGGTGACGACACCCCGAGCGGAGGGCCTCCAGGACGCCAATGAGCCTGGCCAGATGCCCGACGTGTCCTTCTCTCCCAGGTGAGCGCCTGAACGGCGGCCGGTGGCAGTGACGACACCCCGATGAGCACAGGACACATAGGGATTCGGTTCACATGATGCGGTTAGTGCTGCCGTAGGGCAGCCACAGCAGGGAGAAGAACGGTTCGATGGGTTCGGGGCTGGCCGGGGGTCGTGCGTAGCGGCAGGTGATCGTGATCGTGGTGCCGCGCCGCACGGGCACGTCAAACGGGGTCTCGGCCGGGATTTTGCCGGAGTCGGCGTTGTCGGAGGTAAAGACCGCCCGGTACTCCTGGCCGCCGCCGTCGGCCAGGGCGGTCACCTCCATCTGGGCGGGCGTCGCACCGGCGACGGCCTGCACGCGGCCGATCAGCAGACCGTCGGTGTCGGACTGGAAGGTGTGCGGCCGCTCCCGCCCGATCTCGATCGAATGGCCGGCGCCGATCAGCCGCACCGTCCCGGTGGCGGTCAGGTCGTGGGTGCGCAGGTGCGGCAGGGCGACGGTGACCAGGGTGGTCAGGACGCGTTCGGCGGTGCTGCCGGGCAGGCGGGCGGCCAGGCGGAATGCGGTGGTGTCGTGCAGCGGCGGGGAGAGCCAGGTGGTGACGTCGGAGACGTCGGCTTGCCCGCCCGAGCCGCCGTGCTCGCCCGCCCAGGTCAGGGTGTAGACGGCCGGGGAGCCGCGCCAGGTGAGTTCGGCGTGCCCGCCGTTCGGCACCATGAGGAGTTCGGGCCGCAGGTCGCCGAAGAAGAACCCGTCGGGGAACTTCGGCAGCGGCAGCTCCATCGTCTGGGTCTGCCAGGTGAGGCCGTCGGAGGAGGTCTCCTCCTCGATGCGCAGGGTCGCGGTGCCGGGGGTGGCGTTGGCGGTGACGCCGGCCAGTTCCAGGGTGAGCGGGGTGACGCCGAGCAGCCAGCCCCGAGGTTGGGTGGGCAGGGCGGTGAAGGTGACCGCGCTGGCGGCGTCGGCGGCGTCGGCGCGGGTGAGCCGCCAGCCGCCGCCCTGGTCGGCGTCCTCGCCGCCCTGCACCGGCTGCGGGGTGATGGCGGCCGGGGCGGCGGTGAAGTGGGCGGCTCCGGTGCCGGCCGGCAGGGACAGCGTGATCTTCCGGCAGAAGGCGGGGGCCATGGCACGCACGGTGAGTCGCAGCAGGCAGGGGCGGCCGGTCTGCGGCGGGTCGGGATCGAGGGCCAGATCGTAGGACAGCAGCATGCGGGCTCCCGAAGGGACGGTCAGGCGGTGGGAGGGGTGATCTCGTCGAAGGTGCCGGCGCCGCGGGGCAACCAGGCCAGGTTCAGGGTGTCGCCGTCGTTGCCGGCGTGGTAGAGGCGCACCTCGGCATCCGCCGGGATCGGGATGCTGATCGGCGTCTCGATGGTCGTCCCGGCGCTGTTGTCGGAGCTGAAGCGCATGGTGTACTCGCCGGTCGCGGCCCGGTAGACGGTCGCGGCCAGCGTGGCGGCCGGCTGCCCGCTGGCGGCCTGCAGGTATCCGACGACGGTGCCGTCGGTGCCGGCTTTGAAATACCGGGCCTGGCCGCGCGGGGGCGCGGCGATCGCCGCCCGCGGCCCCTGCATCCGCACGACGCCGTTGGCCTCCAGGTCGCCGACCGTGAGATTGGGCTCGGTCACGGTGACGGCGGTGGTGAGCGCGTAGATCAGCGGCGCGCCGCCGGAGTCGTCCTGTGCCATGAGCATGAACCCGGTGGTGCGCTCCAGCGCCGGAGACTCCCAGCTCAGGTCGCCGGTGACGGACTGCTGCTGGTCGTCCCAGTGCATCGTGTAGATGGGCTTGCGGCTGGCCTCCCAGGTCAGTGTGACCTTCTCGCCGCGCGGCACGGAGATCCGGTCGGGGCGCAGATTCTGGAAGGTGAACTCCGCGGGCCACTTGTCGATGGGGAAGGGCGGGTCGAGCTGCTTTTCGGTCAGGGGGGCGGAGCTGTCGGCGGCTGTCCATTCCGACACCTCGATCTTGACCGAGCCCTGCGTCTTGTTGACGATGAGGCTGGACAGCACCAGGGTGACCGTGGTGGCGCCTTTGAATTCGAGCTTGCGCGAGTTGGTGAACGTGAAGACGGCCTGTTTGTCGACCAGCTCGGCCTTGCGGGTCCAGTTCTGCCCGAACGCGGGCGGGCTGGCGGCCTCGACCCCGGTGTAGACCTCCGCGGGCGCGGTCTGCGACAACGCCTCCGGCGCCGCGCCGTGCAGGAACCGGATCTGGATCTTGTTGCAGTACACGCTCTGACCGGGGGGTGCTTCGATCTTGAACTCCAGCCGCAGATCCTGGTCATTTTCGCCGCTGATCGGCACGGGGGCCGGGACGGTCTTGAGGGTGTAGCGCAGCAGCGTCCCGGCGGAACGGGCGTGGATGGCCATCGGCGTGCTCCGTTCAGGGCTGTTCGGGGATGTCGGTCACGGCCGGATGCAGCAGCAGGTAGCCGGCGCGCGTGTGCGGGACGGCATCGCCGGGGTGGGCGGCGGCATCAGCGGCCAGCAGCGGCAGCTCCGTCCAGCCGAGGCCGCCGTCGCCGGGGTCGGTGTACGGCTGCGCCCATGTCCAGGTGCCGTGGTGGGCGGCGGGCTGCACGACGACGAGATGCTCCTGTCCTTCCGAACGGTTCTCCTGCTCCGGTGGCGGGGGGACGCGGACGGGTGCGAGCAGCGGGTTGAGGCGGAAGGCCGCACGGATCCGGCGCAGTGCCTGGTGCGCCAGGTCACCGGGGAGCCGCAGCTCGGTCACCGGCAGGATGTCGGTGGTGGCGTGCACGGGCACGTGCGGGTCGGCGAGGATCGTCAGGTGGTGGATGACCTCCTGTCCGGGCGGCCGGGCGGGCAGCGCGAGATGCTCGCCGTTGCCGATGTCCACCAGGTACGGGTCGTCTGTGGCGGGGGCGGCCACGTGCAGGCGCGTGTAGTCGCTCTGGCCGCCGGGGCCGGTGGCGCTGGCGTAGTAGCCGATCAGCCCATCCGACAGTTGGTCGGGCTCGCCGAGCCGGATCGGCCAGGTGTAGGTCGGGTACTCCTGCTGGTCGGGGTTCGGGTACTCCTCCGGGTCCGGCTTCAGCGCCTGGTCCCAGCCGGGATTGGTCAGTGGCCGGCCGCGCAGCTGAAGGGTGAGCCGGGTGCGGTAGAGCGCGACGGGGCGCCCGGTGAGCCGCGCCGGGGTCCGGTCGTCTTCGGCGGACGGGTCGACGACGCTCTCCAGCGTCTGGTCGATGGTGGCCAGCAGCGCCGCATACCGGCCGGGCGGGCCGACCAGTTCCCGGACGAACGGGGCGAGGTGCGGATGCTGTTGTGCCAACGCCGGATCGTCTTCGCGCCGGTAGGGCGAGCCGGGCAGCGGGGTGAACGCCACCGCCTCCTCGCCTGCCGTCCCGCGGATGATCCGGAGCTCACCGACCGGGTCGCCGTCGGGGCCGTAGATGAGCAGGTTGTCGTCGAGGTGGTTGACCAGCAGCCAGCCGGTGAGCGGCGAGTCCGGCCCGGCGGGCGCGGCCCGGCCCGCGAGCAGCGCCGTGTCGTCCTGCCCGCGCGCGAGCTCCAGCCGGACCCGGGCGTCGTGCAGCAGCCGGGGCGGCAGCTGGATAAACCGCTGGGAGTTCTCGATGCCGGGCGCCAGCTCCCGAGTCGGGGTCACACTGGCCGCCGGTACCGGCCGGAACTGTTTGAACCGGTCGCCTGGGACGCTGGTGATGACCGCGCAGCGGCCGAACCGGTCGATGATCCGCAGGTCCCGGAAGTAGAACTGGCCCGCGCGGACCGGCTGGAACCGGGAGCGGGAGTCGTCGCCGGGTGCGCCGGGGTCGGCGACGTGCCCGACGTCGCCGGTGAGCCGCGCGGTGTGTTCGGGGATGCGGGCGCGCACCCCGGTGTCGCGCATCAGCAGATGGTCGTTGAAGCCGTCGAGGGTCTGCGAGAGCAGGTCCATCGCGCCGTAGTCGGCGTGCAGGGTGCGCAACGCCCCGGCGTCGTCGGCCGCGTAGGTCTGAAGCAGCCGGTCGATCTGGGAGGCGACGACGTAGGGTGCTGCCGGGGTGACGAACGCCCGGCCTGCGAACGGCAGCCAGGTCGGCCCGGTGTAGCCGTCGCCGGGGTCGGCACCGGTGCCGAGCCACTCATAGGCGTCGTCTTTGAATGCCCAGTTCGCCTGGCCGTCGCTCATGTACGGCACCGCGTGATAGCGCAGGTCCCATTGGACGTACATGGGCAGCCACGGCTGCTTCCAGACGGCGGTGTACTCGGCGAGCGTGCCGGTCACCAAGCTCGGGTCCGCCAAGGCGGCCGCGAGCGCGGACCCCGAGCCGTCGTCGGCGGGGGTGATCGCGGCCAGGTCGAGCAGCGTGAACTCGCGCAATAGCGCGGCGACCGGCCCGGCCAGCTCGCCCAGGTCCAGCGGCGCGCTGTGCCCGGTGAGCCTCACCGGGGGGCGCGCCGCCTCCCGGCTCGCACGCGCCGGGACGGCCTGGATGTGGCCGCGCGGCGGCGGGGGCGGCGCGGGGGGCGGGGCCGGGGGGCCCCCCCCCCCCCACCGCCTGGCGGCCGGTGGCCTGGC
>NZ_JBEOZN010000236.1:0-6971 GCF_040298085.1 Streptosporangium sp. NPDC001681
TCCTCGGCCAGCGCACCAAGACCGGCCAGCACACCCTCACGGCCCTCGGCCAGCACCACCGCCCGATGCTCGAACACCGACCGCGTCGTCGCCAGCGAGAACGCGATGTCGGCCAGACCCAGACCAGCATCGCCATCCACGAACGCCGCCAACCGCTCGGCCTGCGCCCGCAACGCCTCCACCGACCGGCCCGACACCAGCACCGGAACCACACCCACAGCAGGCGCCCGGTCCTGCGAAACCTCTTCGAGTTCCGGAACCTCCGGCCCCTGCTCCAAGATCACATGCGCGTTGGTGCCGCTGATCCCGAACGACGACACACCCGCCCGACGCGGATGACCGTTCCGCAGCCACTCGGCCGGCTCGGTCAGCAACTCCACCGCACCCGAGGACCAGTCCACATGCGACGACGGCGCATCCACGTGCAACGTCTTGGGCAGCACCCCATGCCGCATCGCCATGACCATCTTGATCACACCGGCCACGCCAGCCGCCGCCTGGGTGTGACCGATGTTCGACTTGATCGACCCCAGCAACAGCGGCCGGTCCTCGTCCCGGTCCTGGCCGTAGGTGGCCAGCAGCGCCTGCGCCTCGATCGGGTCACCCAGGACCGTGCCCGTGCCGTGGCCCTCGACCGCGTCCACCTCGGTGGAGGACAAGCCCGCACCGGCCAGCGCCTGACGGATCACCCGCTGCTGCGACGGACCGTTCGGCGCCGTCAACCCGTTGGACGCACCATCCTGGTTCACCGCCGAACCCCGCACCACCGCCAGCACCTGATGGCCGTTGCGGCGCGCGTCCGACAGCCGCTCCAGCACCAGCATGCCCACACCCTCGGACCAGCCCGCGCCGTCGGCCGCGTCGGAGTAGGACTTGCACCGGCCGTCGCCGGCCAGCCCACCCTGCCCGGTGAAGTCGATGAACGGCCCCGGAGTGGCCATCACGGTCACACCACCGGCCAGCGCCAGCGAGCAGTCACCACCGCGCAGCGCCTGCGCGGCCAGGTGCAACGCCACCAGCGAGGACGAGCACGCGGTGTCCACCGTCACCGCCGGACCCTCCAGCCCCAGCGTGTAGGACAGCCGGCCGGTCGCGACACTTCCGGCGGTGCCGGTGCCCATGAAGCCCAGCACATCCGCCGGGAAGGGCATGCTGTTCGCGTAATCGTGGTACATCACGCCGGCGAACACGCCCGTGTGGCTGCCGCGCAGCGAGACCGGGTCGATCCCGGCCCGCTCGATCGCCTCCCAGGTGGTCTCCAGCAGCAACCGCTGCTGCGGATCCATCGCCAGCGCCTCACGCGGCGAGATCCCGAAGAACCCCGGATCGAACTCCCCCGCCTCGTGCAGGAAGCCACCCGCTTGGACGTAGTTGACGGCTCGTCCCTCGGTGCCCGGATAAAGCGCGTCACGGCTCCAGCCGCGGGTCGTCGGGAAGGGCGAGATCGCGTCCGCGCCCTCGGTGACCAGCCGCCACAGGTCCTCCGGAGAGGTGACTCCGCCCGGATAGCGGCACGCCATGCCCACGATCACGATCGGGTCGTCCGCCACCGGCACGATGGACGTGGGGATGATCGCGCCGGCGTCCTCGCCGAGCAGCTCGGCCAGCAGGAACTCCGCCAGCAGCGTCGGCGTCGGGTAGTCGAACACCAGCGTGGACGGCAACCGCAACCCGGTCGTACCGTTCAGCCGGTTGCGCAGCTCGACCGCGGTGAGGCTGTCGAAGCCCAGCTCGCGGAACTCCCGCCGCACCTCCACCGTACCGGGCGAGGCATGGCCCAAGACCATGGCCACCTCGGTACGCACCAGATCCACCAGGACCTCGGCACGCTCGGCCGCTGTGAGCGGAGCCAACCGCTGCAACAACGTCGCCGCCACCACCGAACCGGACGCCGCCGACCGCCGCCCACCCCGCACCAGACCCCGCAACAACGCCGGCACCGCGCCCTGCGCCCGCAGTGCCGACGGCTCAAGCCGGACCGGGATCAGCAGCGCACGCTCCAGCCCGGTAGCAGCCTCGAACAACGCCAGGCCTTGTTCCGGCGACAGTGGCGGCATCCCCGCCCGCGCCATCCTGCGCATTTCGGCGTCGTCCAGCGTGCCGGTCATCCCGACGTCCTGGGTCCAGGCACCCCAGGCCAACGAGAGCGCGGGCAGTCCCGCGGCCCGCCGCTGCTGGGCCAGCGCGTCCAGGAAGACGTTGGCAGCGGCGTAGTTGCCCTGCCCGGCGTTGCCCATCACCCCGGCGAGGGAGGAGAAGACCACGAACGCCGCCAGGTCCAGCCCCTGGGTCAGCTCGTGCAGATGCCAGGCGGCGTCGACCTTGGGCCGCAGCACCATGTCCAGCGACTGCGGTGTCAGCGAGGAGATGGTCCCGTCGTCCAGCACACCCGCCGTGTGAATGATCGCGGTCAGCGGGTGCCCGGCCGGGACCCCGGCCAGCAGGCCCGCGACCTGGTCGCGGTCGGCCATGTCGCAGGCCGCGATCGTGACCTCAACGCCGTGCGCGATCAGCTCGGCCTGCAGTTCCACGGCGCCGGGGGCGTCCAGGCCTCGGCGGCTGGTCAGCAGCAGATGCCGCACACCCCGCTCGGCCACCACATGCCGCGCGAACAACGCACCCAGACCACCGGTACCACCGGTGATCAACACCGTGCCCTCGGGATCCCAAGCCCGGGTACCGCCCTCGTTCAGGTCATCGCCAAGGTCGGAGCCGAGCGCCACCCGCGCCAGCCGCGGCACCCGCACCCCACCCTCGCGCACCGCCATCTGCGGCTCACCCAACGCCGACGCCGCGGCCAGCACCCCCGACAGCGCCGAAGGCGAGGACTCCTGCCCGTCCACGTCGACCAGCACGAACCGGCCGGGTTCCTCCCACTGTGCCGACCGCACCAGTCCCCACACGGCAGCGGCCGCCAGGTCCGCCACAGCCTCGCTCTCGCTCGCCGCGACGGCACCCCTGGTCACGAACACCAGCCGGGAGCGGCGACAGCGGTCATCGGCCAGCCACGCCTGCAGCAGGCCCAGCACCGCAGTGGTCAGCTCGTGAACCGATGCGACCACGTCGCCATACCCCGCGGAGCCGACCGCGACGGTCACCACCTCCGGCACCGTCTCCAGCGCCGCCAGCTCCAGTGCCAGTACCGATGTCGGAGTCAAGGTCAGCTCAACCGAGTCGAGCTCGGTGTCGACCGCTGCCGGCGTCTCGGGCGACGCCGTCCAGGTCAGCTGGAACAGCGAGTCCCGGTACGGGTCGCGGCCGCTGCCGGCGGCCAGCTGGCCGGCCGCGACCGGCCGCAGCACCAGTGACCGCGCCGAGAGCACCGGATCCCCGGCGGCATCCACCGCGATCACCGAGACCGCGTCGCCGCCTGTCCTGGCCAGCCGCACCCGCAGTACCGAGGCGCCAGCGGCGTGCAGGCACACCTCACCCCAGGAGAACGGCATCCGGCCGCTCTCGGCATCGTCCAGGCCGGCGAAGGTCACACCGTGCAGCGCCGCGTCCAGCAGCGCCGGATGCACCCCGAACGAACTCGCGCTCGACTGTGCCTGCTCGGGCAGGACGACCTCGGCGTACACCGCGCCGTCAGTCCCCCGCCAGGCAGCCCGCAGCCCCTGGAACACCGGCCCGTAATGGAACCCGCCCGCGGCGAACTGGTCGTACAACCCGTCCAGCTGGATGGGCGTAGCCTCCCGCGGCGGCCACACCGCCGCGTCGAAGCCGGCCATGTCGCCGGTGCGGGACCGGCCATCGGCCGCCACCAGCACACCGACCGCGTGCCGTACCCACGGCTCCTCGTCGGCGGCCTCGGCCGGCCGGGCATAGATGCTCAGGTTGCGGCGACCGGACTCCGCCGCCGAGCCCACCCACACCTGCACCACGACGGCGTCCCGCTCGCCCAGCACCAGCGGCGTGGTCAGGGTCAGCTCCTCCACCAGGTCACAGCCGACCTGGTCACCGGCCCGGATCGCCAGCTCAAGGAACCCGGTGCCCGGGAAGATCACCATGCCGCCCACCGCGTGGTCGGCCAGCCACGGATGCGACGGCAGCGACAGCCGCCCGGTCAGCAGCACTCCGGCCGAGTCGGCCAGCCCGACCGCGGCACCCAGCAGCGGGTGCCCGGTGGCGGCCAGTCCCGCGGCCGCCACGTTCCTCAGCTGGGAACCGGTGCCATCGGGCCAGAAGCGCTGCCGCTGGAACGCGTACGTCGGCAAGTCGATCCGGCGCCCGCCGCGGAGCACCGCCTGCCAGTCCACCGGCACCCCATGCACGTGCAGCTGCGCCAGCGCCGCCGTGATCGCGCTCTGCTCGTCCCGGTCCTTGCGCAGCACCGGCACCAGTACCGGATCGGCGTCGGAGAGCTGGGCCGGCGAGTCGGGAGCGGTGAGCTCGGCCAGGGTGTCCTGGGCCATCGCGGTCAGCACCCCATCCGGCCCGAGCTCCAGGTAGGCCGTCACGCCCTGCCGGTGCAGCGCCCGCACCGCGTCGGCGAACCGTACGGCCTGGCGGACCTGGTCCACCCAGTAGTCGGGCGAGCACAACTGCTCGGCCGTGGCCATCTCACCGGTCACCGTGGACACGATCGGGATCCGCGGCGCGCTGAAGGTCAGCGTCCGGGCCAGTGCCCGGAAGTCCGCCAGCATCGGCTCCATCAACGGCGAATGGAACGCGTGCGACACCCGCAACCGCCGGGTCTTGCGGCCCCGCTCCTCCAGCGCGGCCGCGAGTTCGAGCACGGCCTGCTCATCCCCGGAGATCACCACCGATGTCGGGCCGTTGACGGCCGCGACCGACACCTGCGTCGCATCACCGGCCGCCAGCAGCTCTGCGATCTCCGCTTCGGATGCCTGCACCGCCACCATGGCCCCGTGCGGCGGCAGCGCCTGCATCATCCGGCCTCGCGCGGCCACCAGCGCACACGCGTCCGACAGGGACAGCACCCCGGCCACGTGCGCCGCGGTGATCTCCCCGATCGAATGCCCCGTCACGACCTCCGGCCGCAGTCCCCACGACTCGACCAGCCGGAACAGCGCCGTCTCCAGCGCGAACAGGGCCGGCTGCGCCCACCCCGTCTGATCCAGCAACCCCGCTTCAGCCGTACCCGGCTGGGCGAACAGGACTTCGCGCAGCGGGCCATCGAGCAGCGGGTCCAGCTCGGCGATCACCGCGTCCAACGCCTCGGCGAACACCGGGAACCGGTCGTACAGCTCCCGACCCGTCCCGGCCCGCTGGCTGCCCTGACCGGTGAACAGCACCGCAGGCTTCGATTCGGCCGCGGTCGGCCCCTGCAGTACGCCCGCACCCGGCCGGCCTTCGGCCAGTGCCCGCAGGCCGGCCCCCAAACCCGCGTGGTCGGCGGCCACCACGGCCGCCCGATACTCGAACGCCGAGCGGGTGGTGGCCGTCGAGAACGCCACATCGGCCAGTCGCAGACCGGGGTCGCCGTCCACGTACGCCGCGAGCCGCTCGGCCTGCGCCCGCAACGCCTCCGCCGACCGGCCGGAGACCAGGACCGGCACGGCACCGTCCGACGCGGGGGGACGGCTCTCGAACTCCTGGCCCTCGGACTCCGCATCCTGCGCTTCGATCCGCTCGATGATCACGTGGGCGTTGGTGCCGCTGATTCCGAACGACGACACCGCCGCCCGGCGGGGGTGATCGGCCTGCGGCCACTCGGCCGGCTCGGTCAGCAGTTCTATCGCGCCCGAGGCCCAGTCCACGTGCGAGGACGGCTCGTCGATGTGCAGCGTCCTGGGCAGCATGCCGTGCCGCATCGCCATGACCATCTTGATCACACCGGCCACGCCGGAGGCCGCCTGGGTGTGACCGATGTTCGACTTCAGCGATCCGAGCAGCAGCGGCCGGTCCTCCGGCCGATCCTGACCATAGGTCGCCAGCAGCGCCTGCGCCTCGATCGGGTCGCCCAGCGCCGTGCCCGTGCCGTGGCCCTCCACCGCGTCCACCTCGGCGGGGGTCAAGCCCGCACCGGCCAGTGCCTGACGGATCACCCGCTGCTGCGAAGGACCGTTGGGCGCGGTCAACCCGTTGGACGCGCCGTCCTGGTTCACCGCGGAGCCCCGAAGGACGGCCAGGACCTGGTGGCCGTTGCGCCGCGCGTCGGACAGCCGCTCCAGGACCACCATGCCCACGCCCTCGGACCAGCTGGTGCCATCGGCGGCATCCGAGTAGGACTTGCACCGCCCGTCGGCGGCCAGCCCGCCCTGGGCGCTGAACTCCATGATCCCCATCGGCGTGGCCACCACGGTCACACCACCGGCCAGCGCCAGCGAGCAGTCACCCGCGCGCAGCGCCTGCGCCGCCAGGTGCATCGCCACCAGCGACGACGAGCACGCGGTGTCCACCGTCACCGCCGGCCCCTCAAGCCCCAGCGTGTAGGACAGCCGGCCCGAGGTCACGCTCCCCGCCTGGCCCGTCACCATGAAGCCACGGGCCTCGTCCGACGGGATGTAGCCGGAACCGCTGGCGCCGACGTAGACACCCGTGTCGCTGCCCCGCAGCGACAGCGGGTCGATCCCCGCTCGCTCGACCGCCTCCCAGGTGGTCTCCAGCAGAACGCGCTGCTGCGGATCCATCCCCAGCGCCTCACGTGGCGAGATCCCGAAGAATCCGGCGTCGAACTCCGCGGCGTCGGGCATGAAGCCGCCCTGGAAGTCCAGGTCGCCGTTCACCTGCCAGCCACGGTCGACCGGCAGCGGGGAGATGGCGTCGCGCCCCTCGGTGACGAGCTGCCACAGATCCTCGGGAGAGTGCACCTCGCCCGGATAGCGGCACGCCATCGACACGATCACGATCGGGTCGTCGGCCACCGACGCGATCGCCGTCGGAACGGCGACATCACCGTGCTCACCCAGCAGCTCGGCCAGCAGGAACTCCGCCAGCACCACGGGGGTCGGGTAGTCGAACACCAGGGTGGCGGGCAGCCGCAGCCCGGTGGCGGCGTTCAGCCGGTT
>NZ_JBEOZN010000237.1:0-6863 GCF_040298085.1 Streptosporangium sp. NPDC001681
CTGGATGGTGAGCCTGATCTGGGGCTGGCCGATGCCGCGTTCTCGCTGGCCACGACGCGGTCGGCGTTCGAGCATCGGGCGGTGGTGCTGGCCGGCGATCGTGATGGGGTGCTGGCCGGCCTGGGTGCGCTGACGGACGACCGGCCTGTCGCGGGTGTGGTGCGCGGGGTGGCGGCGGCGGAGCCGGAGCTCGCGGTGTTGTTCACCGGTCAGGGGAGTCAGCGGGCTGGGATGGGCCGGGAGCTGTATGACCGCTTCCCGGTGTTCGCCGAGGCGTTGGACGCGGTGATCGCGGAGCTGGACCCGCTGCTGGACGGGTCGCTGCGCGAGGTGCTGTTCGCCGAGCCGGGGTCGGTTGAGGCGGAGGCACTGGATCGGACGGGGTGGGCGCAGCCGGCGTTGTTCGCGCTTGAGACGGCGCTGTTCCGGCTGGTCTCCTCGTGGGGAGTGCAGCCGGATGTGCTGGCGGGCCATTCGATCGGGGAGATCACCGCTGCCCATGTGGCGGGGGTGCTGTCCCTGAAGGATGCGTGTGCGTTGGTGGCGGGCCGGGCGCGGTTGATGCAGGCGCTCCCCGCGGGTGGGGCGATGGTGGCGGTGCAGACCACCGAGGAGGAGGTCGCCGAGCTGTTGGCCGGGCGTGAGAAGGAGGTGTCGAGTGCGGCGGTGAACGGCCCGGCCTCGATGGTGATCTCAGGTACCGAGGAGGCGGTGCTGGAGGTGGCCGCCGCTCTGCAGGAGCGGGGGGTCAAGACCCGGCGGTTGCGGGTGTCGCACGCGTTCCATTCGCCGTTGATGGACCCGATGCTGGAGGACTTCCGCGCCCTGGCCCGGACGCTCACCTACAGCCCGCCGGAAATTCCGGTGGTCTCGAACCTGACCGGGGAACCCGCCACCGACGAGCAGCTGTGCTCGCCGGACTACTGGGTGGACCAGGTCCGCGGCGCGGTCCGCTTCGCCGACGGCGTCCGGGCGCTGCACCGCCAGGGCGTGCGGGCGTATCTGGAGCTGGGCCCCGATGGTGTGCTGACCGCGATGGCCGCCGACACCCTGGCCGCCGACGTGGATGTGCAGGAGTCGGACGCGGTGCTGGTGCCGGTATTGCGTAAGGACCGCGACGAGCAGGTCGCGTCCATGACGGCGCTGGCCGAGCTGCATGTGCACGGAGTGCCGGTCGACTGGCAGGCGCTGCTCCCGCGCGGACGCCAGGTCGACCTGCCCACCTACCCGTTCCAGCACGAGTGGTACTGGCCCCGCGGACAGCGAATGGGTGACGCTCGAAACCTGGGGCTGGCCGCGGCAGGGCATCCTTTGCTGGGCGCCGCTGTAGCGCTTGCCGCCTCAGACGGCGTACTGCTGACCGGCCAGCTGTCGTTGCGGTCGCAGGCATGGCTGGCCGATCACGCCGTGGGCGGGAGGGTGCTGTTCCCCGGCACCGCGTTCCTGGAGCTGGCCATCCGGGCCGGTGACCAGGTCGGCTGCGACCTGGTGGAGGAGCTCACCCTGGCGGCGCCGCTCGTACTGGGCGAAACCGACGCCGTCGCGGTGCAGGTGTGGGTGGGCGCGGAGGAGTCGGGCAGACGCGACCTGAGCATCTACACTCGGCCGGCCGAGGCCGGCGATGACGAGCCGTGGGTACGGCACGCGGTCGGCGTCCTCGCCATCGGCGGCCAGACCGCCGAGCGACTCGATACCGAAGTCTGGCCGCCGCAGGGCGCGTCCGCGATCGAGCTGGACGGGCTGTACGACCAGCTCGCTGAGGGCGGGCTGAGCTACGGACCGCTGTTTCAGGGCCTGCGGGCGGCCTGGCGGCGTGATGATGAGATCTTCGCCGAGGTGAGCCTGCCGAGTCGGCTCGAGTCGGATGCCGGTTCGTTCGGCGTGCATCCGGCCCTGCTGGATGCGGCGTTGCACGTGGTGACGTTCGCGGGGTTGGACGATTCCGAGGGCAGCCGGTTGCCGTTCTCCTGGGGTGAGGTGTGTCTGCACGCCGGTGGCGCGTCGGCACTGCGGGTACGACTGGCCAGGACCGAAGGCGATGCCGTCTCGCTGGCGGTGGCCGATATGGCGGGGGAGCCGGTGCTGACGGCGCGGTCACTCGTACTGCGCCCGATCACGGCGGCCACCGGCGAAGGTGACCGTAGGGGCGAGCGGGACTCCCTGTTCAGGGTGGAGTGGACGGCGTTGCCGTCGGCGCGGGTGGCGCCGGTGGCCGACCCCGCGCCGACGGTGGCGGTGGTCGGCCTCGACGTGTTCGACCTCGCGGATCCGTCGGTGTTCGGGGACACGGACCAGGCGCCGGGTGCTGTGGTGACCGAACTGATCTTTGACCAGGTCGGCGCGGTGGTGGACGCGACACACGAGCTGAACGCGCGCGTTCTGACCGTGCTGCAGCAGTGGCTGGCCGATGAGCGGTATCGCGATTCACGGTTGGTGTTCGTGACGCGGGGTGCGGTCGCGGCCGGAGACGGTGAAGTGGTGTCGGATCTGCCGGCCGCTGCGGCCTGCGGATTGGTGCGCAGTGCCCAGTCGGAGAACCCCGGCCGGTTCGTGCTGGTCGATGTGGATGAACACCAGGCGTCGCTGCCGGCCTTGCCGGGGATACTGCCCGCGGTGCTGGCTTCGGGTGAGCCGCAGGTGGCGGTGCGTGACGGTGAAGTGCAGGTGCCGCGGTTGGCGTCGCTGGCGTCGGGGGCGGGTCTGCTGCCTCCGTCCGGTACGGGGTGGCAGCTGGGCAGCCGGGCCAAGGGCAGCCTGGACGCGTTGGAGCTGCTCCCCTCTTCGGGGATGGCCGAGCCGCTGCAGGCCGGGCAGGTACGGATGGCGGTGCGTGCCGCGGGGGTGAACTTCCGGGACCTGCTGGACGGGTTGAACGCGCTGGGCTGGTTCCAGGACAAGGTCGGCCTGATGGGCAGTGAGGCCGCCGGCGTGGTGCTGGAGGTCGGTCCCGAGGTCGACGACCTGCGCCCGGGCGACTGGGCGGCCGGTCTGACCGAGGGCGCGTTCGGCCCGGTGGTGGTCACCGGCGCCGGCGGGTTGACCAAGATCCCTGACGGGGTCTCCTTCGAGCAGGCCGCGACGATTCCGGTGGTGTTCCTGACGGCCTACTACGGGCTGATGGACCTGGCAGGGCTGCGGGAGGGCGAGCGGCTGCTGGTGCACGCGGGCACCGGTGGTGTGGGTATGGCGGCGATCCAGCTGGCCCAGCGGCTGGGAGTGGAGGTGTTCGCCACGGCGCATCCGGCCAAGTGGGAGGTGCTGCGTTCGCTGGGCATCCCGGATGATCACATCGCCTCCTCCCGGAGTCTGGAGTTCGAGGAGCGGTTCCGGGAGGTGTGTGGTGAGCGGGGGATCGATGTGGTCCTCAACTCGCTGACCGGGGAGCTCATCGACGCCTCGGCGCGGCTGCTGCGTCCGGGCGGCCGGTTCATCGAGATGGGCAAGCTGGACATCCGCGAGCAGGACCAGTTCCCGGGGCTGGAGTATCACTGGTTCGATGTGATGGATGCCGGGCCTGAGCGGTTGCGGCAGATCCTGGCCGAGTTGATGGAGCTGTTCGCGGCCGGTGAGTTGCGGCCGTTGCCGGTCACGGTGTGGGATGTGCGGCGGAGCCGGGATGCCTTCCGGTTCATGGGCCAGGCCAAGCACACCGGCAAGATCGTGCTGACCATGCCCCGGCGGTGGAACCCGGAGGGCACGGTGCTGATCACCGGTGGCACCGGTGGTCTGGGCGCGTTGTTCGCGCGGCATGTGGTGGCCGAGCGGGGTGTGCGGCATCTGCTGCTGACCAGCCGCCGGGGCCTGGAGGCTCCGGGGGCGGTGGAGTTGCAGGCCGAGCTGATCGCGCACGGGGTCGAGGTCACGGTCGCCGCCTGTGACATGGCCGATCGGGATCAGGTGGCGGCCCTGCTGGCCGGGGTGGACGCCGAACACCCGCTGACCGCGGTGATCCACACCGCGGGTGTGCTGGACGACGGGACGATCCCGTCGCTGGCTCCGGAGCGGCTGGACACCGTGCTGCGGCCGAAGGTGGACGCCGCCTGGCACCTGCACGAGCTCACTCGTGGCGAGGACCTGGCCGACTTCATCATGTTCTCGTCGGTGGCGGGCGTGATCGGAGCTCCCGGTCAGGGTAACTACGCCGCGGCCAACTCGTTCCTCGACGCGCTGGCCCAGCAGCGCCGGGCCGCGGGGTTGCCCGCGCTGTCGCTGGCCTGGGGGGCGTGGGCTCAGGACAGTGGGATGACCGGTACTTTGAGCGATGGCGACATGGAGCGGCTGGCCCGTGCCGGTACGCCGCCACTCGCACCGGAACAGGGCATTGCCTTGTTCGAGGTGGCGGTCCGTTCCAGCGAACCGGTCGTGGCCCCGGTCCGGCTGGATCTGCCGGTGCTGCGAGCACAGGGCGAGATTCCGCCACTGCTGCGCAGGCTGGTACGGGGAAGGCGCCGGTCTGCCGCCGGGAGGTCGGCGGCGGCCAGCACGCTGCTTCAGCGGCTGGCTCCGCTCGCGGCGGCCGAGCGCGCCGAGGTCCTGGTGGATCTGGTGCGTACCGAGGTGGCCATGGTGCTGGGGCATCTCTCGCCGGAGACGGTGGAGGTGCGGCGGGAGTTCCGCGAGCTGGGCTTCGACTCGTTGACCTCGGTGGAACTGCGCAACCGGCTGAACGGTACGACCGGGCTGCGGTTGCCGGCCACGCTGGTGTTCGACTACCCGACGCCGGCCGTGCTGGCGGAGTTCCTGCTGGCCGAGCTGCTCGGCGAGCACGCCGATGTGGTGGTTCCCGGCGAGGTCCGGCCGGTGACCGACGACCCCGTCGTGATCGTGGGCATGGCGTGCCGCTATCCGGGCGGGGTCACGTCCCCGGAGGACCTGTGGCGGCTGGTCACCGAGGGCGCAGACGCGATCTCGCCGTTCCCGACCACGCGAGGTTGGGATCCGGCGGCCTTCTACAACCCGGATCGGGAGAATCGCGGGACCAGCTACGTCCGTGAGGGTGGGTTCCTGCACGAGGCCGGGGAGTTCGACCCGGGGTTCTTCGGCATCTCGCCGCATGAGGCACTGGCGATGGATCCGCAGCAGCGGTTGCTGCTGGAGACGTCGTGGGAGGCGATCGAGCGGGTCGGGATCGATCCGGTCTCGTTGCGGGGCAGCCGTACCGGGGTGTTCGCCGGGGTCATGTACCACGACTACGCGACCAGTGTGTCGTTCCCGCCGGAGGTGATGGGGTTCGTCGGTACCGGCACCGCGGGAAGCGTGGCGACCGGTCGTCTGTCCTACACCTTCGGGTTGGAGGGCCCGGCGGTGACGGTGGACACCGCGTGCTCGTCGTCGCTGGTGGCGATGCATCTGGCCGCGCAGGCGCTGCGGTCGGGTGAGTGCAGCCTGGCGTTGGCCGGTGGTGTGACGGTGATGGCCAATCCGGGGCCGTTCATTGACTTCAGTGCGCAGGGCGGGCTGGCCGGCGACGGCCGGTGCAAGTCCTACTCCGACGCGGCCGACGGGGTGAACTGGTCCGAGGGTGTGGGCATGCTGGTGCTGGAGCGGCTGTCGGACGCGCGCCGCAACGGCCATCAGGTGCTGGCGGTGGTGCGCGGGTCTGCGGTGAACCAGGACGGTGCGTCCAACGGATTGACCGCGCCGAACGGTCCGTCGCAGCAGCGGGTGATCCGCCAGGCGCTGGCCGGTGCGGGTTTGACCTCCGCTGAGGTGGACGTGGTGGAAGGGCACGGGACCGGAACGACGCTGGGCGACCCGATCGAGGCGCAGGCGCTGCTGGCGACCTATGGTCAGGATCGCGACGAGGATCGGCCGCTGCTGCTGGGCTCGATCAAGTCGAACATCGGTCACGCGCAGGCCGCGGCGGGTGTGGCCGGTGTGATCAAGATGGTCATGGCTCTCCGGCACGGGGTGCTGCCCCGGACGTTGCATGTGGACGCCCCGTCGTCGCACGTGGACTGGTCCATGGGCGCGGTGGAGCTGCTGACCGAGCCGACCGAGTGGCCGGAGACCGGTCGTCCGCGCCGGGCGGGGGTGTCGTCGTTCGGGATCAGCGGCACCAACGCCCATGTGATTTTGGAGCAGGTGCCGCAGGCAGTGGAACCGGAGACCGGTGAGCCTGCCGGTCCGGTCGGCGGGGTGGTGCCGTGGGTGGTGTCGGCGAAGAGTCCTGAGGCGTTGCGCGAGCAGGCGCGCCGTCTGGGTGCGCAGGTGGAGGCGGTCGGCGAGCTGGGTCTGGTGGATGTGGGGTCGTCGCTGGTGTCGTCGCGGTCGGTATTCGAGCACCGTGCGGTGGTGGTCGGTGGGGATCGTGAGGGGCTGCTGGCGGGTGTCGGTGCGCTGAGCGCAGGTGAGTCGGTGCCCGGTGTGGTGCGGGGTGTGGCCGATGTCGTTGGTAGGTCGGTGTGGGTGTTCCCGGGTCAGGGGGCGCAGTGGGTGGGGATGGGTGCGCGGCTTTTGGAGGAGTCGGCGGTGTTCGCCGGGCGGATGGCGGAGTGTGCGGCGGCGTTGGAGCCGTTCGTGGACTGGTCGTTGCTGGATGTGGTCCGTCAGGTGGAAGGGGCGCCGTCTCTGGATCGGGTGGATGTGGTCCAGCCGGTGTCGTTCGCGGTGATGGTGTCGCTGGCGGCGGTGTGGGAGTCGCTGGGGGTTCGCCCGGATGCGGTGGTGGGGCATTCGCAGGGTGAGATCGCGGCGGCGGTGGTGGCCGGTGGTCTGTCGGTGCAGGACGGCGCCCGGGTGGTGGCGTTGCGCAGCCGGTTGATCGCTGAGCGGTTGGCGGGGTTGGGGGCGATGGCGTCGGTGGCGCTGCCGGTGGAGCGGGTGCGCGAGCGGGTGGCGGCCTGGGACGGGCGGGTGTCGGT
>NZ_JBEOZN010000238.1:0-6451 GCF_040298085.1 Streptosporangium sp. NPDC001681
GATCCAGAGCACCGGGGTGTTGCCGACCACGTGCTCGGGGGCGTGGCAGGTGGCTCCGGTGATCAACTGGCTGAGCGAGGTGGTGGCGATCTGCGATGAATTGAGGGTGTGTGTCATGATCCGTTTCCCATGCTTGCGATGTGGTCGACTCGCTTTTGGGCACGCGGAAGCGACGGCTCACGCCGATCGTGTCGAGCTTTGAGTCGTTGCCAAGGGGCCCGGTGGGCTGGCTTCTATATGCGGGAAACGGATTTGAGAACGAGCAACACAGCCCCCGGCGGCGGGCACACCGGCCGCGAAGATCGCTGGGCGGGCGGCGGTGGGAGTGTCGCGGACACCTCAGTGATCATCGGGTCGCCGACGGCAGGGCCGGTCTGCGGCAGGGGGCGCACATCGGTGATCTGCGCCCCGGTGGCCGCGCCGCACAAGCGATGATCATGATCGGCGGGAAGGCGAGGGCACGGTGCGTGCTCGTGCGACACCGCGGCGACCGCGGAGGGGGTTTCGGTGTTCGAGTCGCCGACGGAGGTCACAGTCTGCACGCCGGGCGCATGATGGTGCGCCGCATGAGCGTGGGCGGCGACGTACAGCGCCAGATGGATCAGCACGACGATGCCGAGTACGGTCAGGCACAGCGCGAAGGCGACGCCTCCACACCGCGCGACCCGCCGCATCGATCCGATCATGACCACGAACATACATTACCCTGTGTGACTATTCACATCCGGGCTGTGATTTAGTGTTCCGGGAGGGCGTCCACGAGCGGGCGGCACCGGCTCGCAGAGCACAGCAGGCCTCGCGGCCTTTCTCGCGTATGAGGGCGCCGGTCGGATCGGCCCAAGCCCAGGCCCATCAGGCCGGCTGGCAGCGGCCCGGTCCACCCCAACACCGCGCGGCGGATCGAAGGCGGGCCGCACCCGGCCACCATCACCCCGTCCTTCTGAGAGGTGATTTCGGGAATGGAGTGTCCACGAGCCGGGTGCTCTCTTCACAGGCGCGGGTCACCCGGGCGCGGGCCGGTAGCCTTCATCGTGGGAAACAACCAGGACAGAGGCGAAGGGGCTGACAGGTGCGGCTCGGCAACCTGGAACGTTCGATCATGGAAGCGTTGTGGAACCATCCCGAGGGCATGTTCGCCCAGGACCTGGCCGACGCTCTGCCCTCGGCGCCTGCGGTCACGACCGTGTTGACGGTGCTGGTGCGGCTGTCGCGCAAGGGCCTGGTCACCCGGGAGCGCAGTGGCCGTGCCCATCTGTATCGCGCCGCGGGCGGCAAGGACGTCTTCGTCGCCGAGGCCATGCGCCAGGTACTGGACGGCGCCGGTGATGTGGAGGCCGCGGTCAGCCGTTTCGTCGGCAGCGTGTCACCGCAGGTGGCCGCCGCGCTGCGCGAGGCGCTCGACAACCGGGATCTGGGCAAGACGTCGTGATCGTCTGGCTGGTCGCCGCGGCCGTGGCGCTGGTGCCGCTGCTGGCAGGAGGCCGGCTCGCCGAGCGGCTCGCCGGCGCCGGGTGGACGCATCGCTGTCCCCGCGCTGCCCTGGTCATGTGGCAGGCGATCGGGCTGGCCGGCGGACTGGGAGCGGTCGGCATCGGCCTGGTGGCCTCGGTGGCGCCGCTCGCAGCGGTGTTCCCGCACGGTGCGCACACTCTGATCCGTCAGATTCTCGACGGGCGGGGGCTGGACGGTCTGGGGCCGGCGCACATCGTCGCGCTGGTGTGGAGCGCCGGTCTGATCGGCTGGTTGTCGTTGCACACCGTGCGGGCCGCGGTGCGCACGGTCCGAGCCCAAAACAGGCAGCGGTTGCTGGTGGATGTCGCGGCCGACCCGTCGGTGCTCCACGACGTCTATGTGCTGCCCGGCGCCCGGCCGGTGGCCTACTGTATTCCCGGCCGCCGGGCCCGTATCGTGCTCAGCGCAGGAACGCTCGACCTCCTCGATGCCGAGGAGACCGAGGCGGTGCTCAGCCATGAGCGGGCGCATGCCGCCGGGCGCCACGATCTGTTGCTGCTTCCGTTCCTGGCGCTCGCGCAGGCCTTCCCCTGGCTTCCCGCCGCGAGCACGGCCCGCCGGGTCGTCCCCGTGCTGTTGGAGATGCTGGCCGACGACCAGGCCCGCCGTGTACACGGAGAACTGCCGCTGGCCCGCGCGCTGGTGCGGATGGCCGCCCCGGCCGGTCCTACCGCGGCGGGCGGCCTGGCGCTGGCCGACACGGCGGTCGTTCACCGCGTGGAACGCCTTTTGCGCGGTCGCCCCCAGCAGCCGGGCTGGGTGCCGGCCATCGCCTACTGCGCCGCCGGCCTGCTGCTGAGCGGCCCCTTGGCCGTGCTGGTCGCGCCCGTGCTGTGTATCACCATCTGGCGGATCTGAGGCGCCGGGCCGCCACAAACCACAGGGGAAGCCTTTAGGAGAGCGCCGGTGACAGGCGGCCCAGCGCCGGAAGGAAGCGGCCCGTGATGGAGGCGTAGGTGAGCTGGTCCGATCCGTGGGTGCGGATCAGGTAGGGCTCCTCGACCACGCGGACCTGCAGTTCGATCCACGGCAGTATCACCGAGAACCATCAAGATCATGCCCATGTCTCGATGCACTAGAAAGTGTGCATATTCCATCTGATGCGGTATTCGCATCGGTGACATAGGTGTTCTCGCAGGTCGGATGCGATCTTCGGCGTGAATGTCGGGGCCCTGGTAGTGCCTTGACTGTTGAGCTTCTGACCTGCGGGTTCTGGGGTTTCCGGGACGCCGTCTCGCATTGAGTGCGAGGGGGGTTGATAGCTCGCCAGAAGGTCGACATCGATGGCGCGGCGCACCTGGTCCTGGCCGACGGGGTAATGCTGCTGCACCCGGCGGAGACGGTGTTAGAGGCGATGCTGACGGGGCGGTTCCGGCAGCAACGCAGTCGAATGCTCTCGGTGGGCACGGCGACCGCTCGTCTGCACCTGGTACGGCGGTTCATAGCCTTCACCGGGACCTTCCCCTGGCAGTGAGACCCTTCCGATGTTGAAGACTGGGCCGGCGCTCTCCTGTCGGAGTAGAGCCTGCCGGACGGGCCGAGGCCCCATGTGACGTCGGCCAGGTCGAGCCTGCAGTCATCGTTCACACGCAGCCCGACATTGGCCATCAGCCGGCAGGCCGCGTAGGTCCGGGCGGCTGGACCGAACTTCCGGCAGGTCGACACCTCCCCGCCGGCCGGAGCCGGCCGACCCTCGCGAGTCATCGACGTGCGTCGGATGGCGAACCGGCCTGGCGGTGGGTTCAGCGCGAGCGCGTTCTCGGGTGATCGGGAATCTCCGCCCGGGGATATGACAGATGTCATGGCTGTTCGGTGCACGATGCACCGAAACCGATGGCGGCCGACACTGCCACCGAGAGACCGGCGCTGGGAAGTTGAGTCCATGGCGCATAATCCACTGAGCCCCAACGTCAGAATCCAGCCTCGCGTAGGGCTGGGGGTGCTCGGCTACTTCCTCTACCTCGCGGTCTTCTACGCGATCTTCGTGATCAACGGGGTCGATTACACGCGCGTCGGCGAGAGCGAGCAGACCCTGCTCCTCTGGTACGTGCTCCCGCTGACCGGCGGTGCGATCCTCGCGATCATCGTGGTCTCGATCTACGGCTGGTGGGGTCCGGCAATCCACGAGCGCCGCTCCCTGTCGCGCTGGGCGATGACTCTGCCGATCATCATGATGATCATCGCCGTCGTGAACCTGCTGTTCGGCGAGTTCGGCCGCGTCACCCCCTTGATGTGGGTCTTCCTGATCATCGGCAGCGCGCTGGTCGGCTTCAACGAGGAGATGATCAATCGCGGCCAGCTCATCGTCGCCCTGCGCAGCCGCTTCGGCGAGACCGGCGTGTGGCTGCTGTCGACTGCGATGTTCGCGGTCTTCCATCTGCCAAACGTCTTCCTTGGCATCGGTCTGGGCGGCATCGTGCAGGTGTTCTTCGCGTTCGGTCTCGGCTCGATCTTCTACCTCGCCCGCCGCTCCACCGGCTGGCTCATCTCGGGTATGGTGCTGCACGGTTTCTGGGACTTCACGGTCTTCTCGACCCACAGCTCGGCCTTCCCGCTCGCGGGCATGGCTGCGCCGCTCCTGGCGATTGTCGGCGCGATCACTGTGCCGATCGTCCTGGCCCGCGAGAAGCGCCGTAACGCCACGCAGGTCGTGGTGGGCAACGTCCCGGCGACACAGGGCTGACAAACCCTCGTGTCCCGTCCCCGCTCCGCACCTTGGCGGGGCGGGGCACGGGCTCCGCTCCTGACGAGCGTTTCGCCGCCCTGCTCGGCGAATGGTCCGGTGCGGAGGAGTGTTCGCGACGGCGTGGACATCGGCCGAGACGGCTCAGGCGGCACTCGCGATCGAGCCCGGCCCTGCGAGCATCCTCGTCGGCTAAGAGGTCCTAACGCAATGCGACGACCCCGACTACCAGGTGCAGGTCCGCCTCGCGGGCAACCCGCACTACCCCCGCCGTGCTGGCCACGCTGGCCCGATCGCACCGTGTGATGCAGGTGCGTCGCGAGGTGGCCCAGAACCGGAACTGCCCCCACGAGGTCTTGCAGTGTCTGCGGGTCCGCGGCGCAGGTATGCCGCCGCGCGTACGCTCACTCGATCGTCGACTGGCGCGCCCGGTAGGGCGGCCTGCCGGGCAGCGACGATCAACGGGCCGTCCCCGCACGCAGCGCACGCCAGCTCGCCGACCGCCCCGGACGGGACCGCCGTAGTACACGGGAGAAAATAGGGCGGATATGGCTGGGCAGGCTCCTAAGCTGGGGATCTTCGGGCTCTGGCGGGAGGTACCTGGTGGTCGCTCCGGTATTCACGGACGAGGAACTGGAGTCTCTGCGGCGGTTCCCGGAGATCGGCTGGGACGAGCCGGACCGGTTCTTCACCCTCGCTCCGTCTGACGTTGGGTTTATTAGAACTCAGCACGTTTCCGGGTGTCGAGAATGTGGCGGTGGCTCCGTCCTAGGCACACCAGTGGCCACGACGGGCCGCGCGACGAAGAAGGAGAACCACCATGACGATTCAGCGGATGGACAACGTCGGCATCGTCGTCGACGACCTCGACGCTGTAATCGCGTTCTTCGTGGAACTCGGCATGGAGCTAGAGGGCAAGGCACTGGTCGAGGGGCGTTGGGCGGCACGTCTCGTCGGGCTCGACGACCAACGAGTCGACGTGGCGATGATGCGGAGCCCGGACGGCCACGGGCGGATCGAGCTGGCGAAGTACCACACGCCGAAGGCGATCAGCGGCGTGCCGGAGGACGCCCCGGCGAACACGCTGGGCATTCGCCGCATCATGTTCGCGGTCGACGACATCGACGACGTCATCGCCCGCCTGCGCACCCACGGCGCCGAACTCGTCGGCGAGGTGGTGCAGTACAAGGACATCTACCGGCTCTGCTATATCCGCGGCCCCGAGGGCATCGTCGTCGCACTGGCCGAGGAACTCGGCTAACGGCCACCAGAACGATCCGCTGGATGGACCGAGAACGACAACGGGAGGAGTAACCGTGCGACCGAACGAGATCACCGAGGTACTGAACCGACCGATCAGTCAGGAGTTGCTGGCTCGCGACGTGACCCGCTTGGCCTACGTCGCCAAGGACGGCACACCTCGCAATGTCCCGATCATCTTTACCTGGAACGGCTCGGAGATCGTCATGTGCACGTCGAAGAACGCTCCGAAGCTTCAGGCCTTGAGCGAGAACCCGATGGTTGCCCTGACAATCGACACCGAGGTGCACCCGCCCAAGATCTTGCTCATCCGGGGTCGGGCCGAGCTGGACTTCGTCGACGGCATCCCGGACGAGTACCTCCAGGCGACCAGCACCTACGAGATGACGCCCGAGCAACGGGTCGACTGGGAGGCGGAGGTGCGTTCGCTCTACCACGACGGCATGGTCCGGATCGTCGTGACCCCGAACTGGGCGAAGCTGATCGACTTCGAGACGACTCTGCCGAGCGCGGTCGAGGAGCTGGTCCGGCAGCGGGAGGGGCGTCAGCGCGGCTGAGCGGCGCGAGGTCGCTCGCATGGGGGGATCGCCCACGCCTCAACCCCACCGCGGTGCGCGGAGTCTGTGAAATCCGCCGGGAAATGTCGCGGTGGGATGTCGAGAACCAGGGCGGCGAACCGTTCGATGCCGCCTGGACCGGCAGCGATTCCGAGGCGGCGGCCGAGATCGCCGCCTCCACCAAGGCGCTGACCGCTGCGGGCTTCCGGATCGAGCCCGACGACGAGGACGCGCAGGTCATCCAGGTCAGGGTCTAGGCCGACGGACCCCTTGCTCGCGACCTGCAGCGCTCTCTGTCACCGAGGCGGGGGCCGGATGCGCGTCGGCAACCACCCCTGTCACGCCGGCGCGGCGGGTTCCGGATCAATTCGCCGGCAACCGGGCATAGAACCGCGCGGGATCTGCCGCGAGCGAAGCCTTCACGTAGCGGCTCACGTCA
>NZ_JBEOZN010000239.1:0-6435 GCF_040298085.1 Streptosporangium sp. NPDC001681
GCGGCGGGGGGGGGGCCTACCCCCCCGCGCCCCCACGTCGGCGACACCGAGATCGGCCTCGACGCCGACGAGCCGGTCGTGCTCGCCTCGGTGTTCAAGATTCCGGTGGTCCTGGAGCACGTCAGGCAGGCCGCGTCCGGGACCCTGGAGCGTACCGAGTGCTCTCCGGCCCCCCAAGGCCGTCGGCGAGCCGGTCGTGCCGCTTTTATAGCTACTGATCATCTAAAAGAATAATGTCGCTATATGCCCGTTATCGTGAGCAAATGACCAATCGGCCACGGGCGAGCCTGCAGCGGATCCTGGAGGATCTGGGCAGCACGGTGCTGGACGTGACGGTCTCCCCCGGGGAGCTCGACGCCGAGGTCACCGGCGTACACATCTACGATCCCCTCGACGAACTGCTGCTCCCCGAGGGGGGCCTCCTGCTCGCCGTCGGGGTCGACCGCGCCGAGCAGATCTGCGCCCTGCTCGACGCGGTGGGCCCGGCGGCGGGTGTGGTCGTCAAGCAACCGATGGACGTCGACGAGCTCGTCCGCGCGAAGGTCCGCCAGACCGGGGTCGCGGTGCTGGGCCTCACCCGGGCCGCCTCGTGGGCGCAGGTGGCCGCGCTGCTGCGTTCCCTGCTGGCCGAGGACGACCTCGCCGAACCGGGGGAGGACCCGCCGGACGACCTGTTCGCGCTGGCCAACGCCGTGTGCGCGCTCTTGGACGCGCCGGTCACCATCGAGGACCGGTCATCGCGGGTGCTGGCGTACTCCGGGCGACAGGACGAGGCCGATCCCGGCAGGGTGGCGACCGTGCTCGGCCGCCAGGTGCCGGAACGGTACCGGCGAATGCTGGAGGAGCGCGGATTCTTCCGCCGGCTCTACCAGAGCCGCGAACCGATCTACCTGGAGCTGGACGACGACAGCATCAACCGGGCGGCGATGGCCGTCCGGTCCGGAGACGAGATCCTCGGCTCCATCTGGGCCGCCGTGCGGGAGCCGCTGAGCGACCAGCGGCAGCGCGCCCTCGCCGACGCCGCCAAGATCGTCGCATTGCAGCTGCTCCGGCAGCGGGCCGGGGCGGACACCAGACGACGACTCCGCGCCGACCTGCTCTCCACCGTGCTGGCCGGTGGCCGGGATGCGGCGGAGGCCGCCGGGCGGCTCGGCATCGCCAGCGGACGGCTGTGCGTGCTCGCGGCTCAGCTCAGCGGCGGATCCCACACCGACGCCGCGCACCGGGAGAGCGACCGGCAGCGATTCTGCGACGCGCTCGCCCTGCACGTCGGGGCCATCCATCCCAAGGCCGCCGCCGCGCTGGTCGGCTCGGTGGCCTACGCCGTACTGCCACTGCACGCCGGCGGCGACGAGGAGGCACGGGCCGTGCGGGTCGCCGAGAGCTTCCTCGCCCGCGTCGGTTCCCGGCACGCGGCCAACATCGGCGTGGGGCGCCTGGCGGGCAACCTGATCGAGGTGGCCAGGTCCCGGGCCGACGCCGACCGGGCGCTGCGGGTGCTGCGTGCCCGCGAGGCGTCCGGCGCGGTCGCCGGCTACACCGGGGTGCACTTCGAGGCGCTGCTGCTGCAGTTGTCGGACCTGGTCGAGGCCGAGGAGCAGGTTCCCACCGGGCCCTACGAACGGCTCGTGAGGCACGATGCCGAGCACGGCAGCGAGCTGGTCGCCACCCTGCGGGCCTATCTGGACGCGTTCGGCGACGTCAACGCCGCATCGGCAAGGGTGCACGTGCACGCCAACACCTTCCGCTACCGGTTGAAGCGGCTCATCGAGATCAGCGGCCTGGACCTGGCCGATCCCGACGCGCGGCTGACCGTGATGCTCCAGATGCGAATTTTCGGACGGTAGCACGATGAATTACGGGCTTTTCGTGGCGGAGGACGAAGAAGGATCGCCGGGAAAAGGCGACTGTGGGGCATCACCCCCACCTTCCAGTCCCGATGAGAAACGCAGGAGCGGCGGCCCTCGGCGCCCTCAGCCTGTTCGCGGCCGCGTGTGGCGGTACGGCGGACTCTCCGTCAGGCGGACCCGCCGACGGCGGCACCTTCTCCTTCGCGATCGGCAGTGACCCCGGGGTGCTCGACCCGGCCATGGGCGTGCTCTCGGTCACCAACACGGTGTTGTCGCCGGCCTGCGACACGCTGACCCGCGTCGGCCCCGACGGCAAGGTCATCCCCGGTCTGGCCGAGAAATGGGACGTCAAACCCGATTCGGTGACCTTCACCCTCCGTAAGGAGGTCACCTGCTCCGACGGCTCCAAGCTCATCTCCGCCGATGTGGCCGCCAACGTCAACCACATCGTCGACCCGGCCACCAAGTCGCCGATGTACGGCGTGCTGGTACCCACCGGGATGAAGGCCACGGCGGACGACGCGGCCGGGACGGTGACGCTCTCCACCCCCAAGCCCTTCAGCTTCATCCTGCAGAGCACTTCGCTCGTGTTCATCGTCTGCGGCAAGGGCGTCGAGGACCGCTCGGTGCTGGCCAGAGGCACCTCCGGTTCCGGGCCCTACAGCTCACCGAGGCGGTGCCCCGGCGACCACTACACCTTCCAGAGCCGCGAGGAGTATGCCTGGGGGCCGGACGGCGCCACCACGAAGGAGCCGGGCCTGCCCGCGAAGGTCGTGCTGAAGGTGGTGCCGAACTCCCGCTTCTCTCCCGTCCGGAACGGGGGGAAGCGGAAGGCCGGCCGCGGCGTGCGCCACGACCGGCTCCTCTTCCCGCTGAGGCGGGAAACGCCCGCTAGATGGTGATCCATTCGGTGGAGACGGTGACCTCGTCCAGGATGTCGTGGACGGGGTCGACGCCGATGCCGGGGCCGGTGGGCACGCCGATGTGGCCGTCGTTCAGCTCGAAGGGCGGCGTGACGTCGGTGGCGTAGTAACGGCGGGAGGCGGAGGTGTCACCGGGCAGGGTGAAGCCGGGCAGGGCGGCCAGGGCCAGGTTGGCGGCGCGGCCGATGCCGGTCTCCAGCATGCCGCCGCACCACAGGGCGACGCCGTGGGCGCGGGCCAGGTCGTGGATGCGCCGGGCTTCGAGGTAGCCGCCGATCCGGCCGGGTTTGACGTTGATGATCGAGCAGGCGCCCAGGGTGATGGCGGCGGCGGCGTGTTCGGCTGATTCGATGGATTCGTCCAGGCAGATGGGGGTGGTCAGCCGGGTGGCGAGCCGGGCGTGCTGGACCATGTCGTCGTTGGCGAGGGGTTGTTCGATGAGCAGCAGGCCGAAGTCGTCGAGTTTGGCCAGGTGGGTGCTGTCGGCGAGGGTATAGGCGGCGTTGGCGTCGACCTGTAGCAGGAGATCGTCGCCGAAGCGTTCGCGGACGGCGCGGACGGGGGCGAGGTCCCAGCCGGGTTCGATCTTCAGTTTGATCCGGGCGTAGCCCTCGTCGAGGTAGCCGGTGACGGCGTCGAGGAGCTGGGGGATGGAGTCCATGATGCCGACCGACACTCCGCAGGGCACGCGGTCGGTGTCCGCGCCGAGGAAGGAGGCCAGGGACTGGCCGCCGGTGCGGAGCTGAGCGTCCAGGACGGCGGTTTCCAGGGCGGCCTTGGCCATGCGGTGCCCTTTGAAAGGCCGCAGGGCGCGGCCGGCGGTGTGGGCGTCGGCGTGGGCGGGCAGGGCGGGGATGAGGAAGCGGCGCAGGACCTCGGCGGCGCCGTCGACGTATTCGGGGGAGTAGAGCGGCTGGGACATGGCGACGCATTCGCCCCAGCCCTCGGCGTCGGGGGTGACGACGCGCAGGAGCAGTACGTCACGTTCGGTCTCGGTGCCGAACGAGGTGCGGAAGGGGGCGACCAGCGGCATCCTGATCCGCCGCAGTTCGATTCCAGTGATCTTCATGATGGTGTGCGGCCTCCGCCGCGTCTCCCTCCGATAGCGTCGCCGGTCAGGCGACCCCGTTACAGGATGTCGCGCGGCTCGCGCCGCGTCCTTCTCTGAGTGCCCCGCCGACCGGCTCCCGGTGGTCTCCCGCCGCAGGACTTGCCGGTCAGGGCGGTCAGACGGTCCGTTCCACGAGGTAGTGGCCCTCGCCGGTGAACCCGGTCACCCGGGCACCTTCCCCCATCAGCGTGCCCAGCACGTCGCGCACGGCGTGGCGCCATGCCTTGGCCGCGCCGGGGTCGGTGCGGCGCAGTGCCTCGATGTCGGGCGGGACCGCGACCAGCAGCGTCCGGGCGTCGGTCCGTCCGGCGACCGGGCGGCCGTCGCGCTCGGCCAGGGCGGTCACCGCGTCCGACGGGATCTTCGGTCGGTGCGGCTCGCCTCGTACGGCGGCCAGTACCCGCGGCTCGGTCAGCCGCCAGACGGCGAGCATCCGGTCGGACTCGTCGCCGGTGTTGATCGCGTCCTCCATGACGCCGTAGAAGGACGGCAGGTACCTCTCGGGGCGGGCGCCGAGTTTGACCAGGTTGAAGTGGGCGTTGCGGCGTATCAGCGGGTCGTAGGTCCAGGTGATGCGATCCAGGCCCCGGTCGAGTGCCCAGCCGCGCTGGTGCAGCTTGAGCGCGAATCCGATCCCGCGCCCGATGGCGGCGCCGGTGATGTGCGAGTGCAGCACCTGCCCGGCCGGGGCCGCGAGGAAGCCGACCGAGGCGCCCACCAGGCGGTCGCCCCGGTAGGCGCCGGTCACGTAGTTGCCCGCGTGTGACAGCGCCCGCATGAGCTCGACGGTGATGGGCTCGCTGCCGGGATCGGGGTGCCAGATGCCGTCGAACAGCCGGAAGACCTCCTCCAGCTCCTCGATGGAGCGGAGTTCGCGCAGCACCACGCCGTTCATCCGAGCATCGCCCGGACCAGGCCGGTCAGCAGCGCCGTACGGCCGGGCATCTCGGCCACGACCACATGCTCACTGTCGGCGTGGGCGCCGCCGCCCACCGCGCCCAGCCCGTCGAGGGTGGGGCAGCCGGCTCCGGCGGTGTAGTTGCCGTCGGAGGCCCCGCCCACTCCGACACCGGAGAGCGGGGCGAGTCCGAGGTCGGCGGCGATCCGCCGGGCGACGGCGAACAGCCCGGCCGATGAGGCCTCCTCCAGGGGAGGACGGTTCGGGCCGCCGATCACCTCCAGCCGGGTTCCGGCGAGCCGGGGGGACAGTGCCCTCATCAGCTCGTCCACCCGCTCCTGTGCGGCGAGGGTGGGCACCCGCACGTCCACCGACACGCGGGCCAGCGCGGGCACGGTGTTGACCGTGGTCCCCGCCGACAGCACCGTGGGCGTGACGGTGGTCGGGCCCAGGCCCGCGGGGTCGCCGGGTGCCGCCGCGCCGAACGGCGTCCCCGGTGCCGCGGAGCCCGGCCGCCGACCCGGAAGGAGGGGCAGCCCGCGCGTCGCGGCGGGTGACGTCTCCGCCGTCGTCATGGCAGAAGGAGCACCGTTCACCCGATCGGCGATCCCGGTGACGGCGAGGATCTGGTGGGCCAGCTCGATCCCCGCGTTGGCCCCCTTCTCGGGCTCAAGACCGGCGTGTGCGGCCGTTCCGCGCACCACGAGCTCGTAGACCGACGTACCCTTGCGCGCCGTCTTGAGCGCTCCGCCGGCGGCGCTCGCCTCCAGCACGAACGCGGCCGCGCGGCCGCGTGCCGACTCCTCGATCAGCGCGCGTGAGGACGGTGAACCGACCTCCTCGTCGCCGGTGACCAGCACGCACACCCCATCCGGTGACGGCAGCGCGGCCAGCGCGTGGAACGCCTGCACCAGCCCGGCCTTCATGTCGAACACCCCCGGCCCCCGGGCGATCCCGCCGGACACCGACCAGGGGCGCTCGGCCAGCGTCCCGAGCGGCCAGACCGTGTCGTGGTGGCCGACCAGCAGGACCCGGGGCGTGCCGAAGGTCCACCGCAGGTGGGTGACCCCGCCGATCACGATCGTCTCGGGGCGTGCGCCGAGCCTCCTGAACCCCTGGTCGGCGACCACCCGGGCGCTACGGGCCACCGCCTCGTGGTCGGCGGAGAACGACTCGCACGCGACGAGCTCCTCCAGGTCCTCAAGCATGACGTCCAGGTTCACCGTGGTCGTCCCAGCTCCGCGCGGAACAGCCGCAGGACGTTGCCGCCGAGGATCTTCACGATCTCCTCGTCGGCGAAGCCGTGCTTGAGCAGGGCGTCGGTGACCAGGGGCAGGCCGCTCGGGCCGGCCAGCCCGGGCAGGACGGCCAGGGGGTCGCTCTCGCCGTATCCGAGATCCTCGCAGCACGGAGGTGTGACGTCGTGCATGACCTCGCGGATGAAGTCCGGGCCGAGGCCGACGTGGTCGATGCCACCGACCTGTGCGATGTGCTCGATGTGGTCCACCAGACGGTCCACGGTGAACTCCGCGGGGTCCGAGGCAAGAAAGCTCGGCACGAAGTTGACGCAGACCACGCCGCCGGTGGCGGCGACGCCGCGGATCTGGTCGTCGGTCAGGTTGCGGTGGTGGTCGCGCAGCGCGCGGGCCGAGG